>CAZBEI010000001.1:0-38883 GCA_964490895.1 uncultured Bdellovibrio sp.
CAGCCCGCTCTAAAACGCTTTTGGGATGATCTCGCTTGGTCTCGAATTGTGGAATGGGGGAGAGATCTTGTGGGTATTAAAAGATACTTCCAGAAAAACATCCAAGAGTTTCTTTATATTTTATTTCAAAATAACTGGCCCACCCCTGAATGGCCGCCGTAGTTTTTTTTAAAAATGTCTTGTGAGATTACCAGATGAGTCGCATCTTTAGAATATGATTTAGAAAAGGAAAAAAGCTGATTGATGAGCTCAAGGGTTTTTTACGGATGGATTACAAAAGAACTCAGTGCTCCCTAGGGCGATGGATGATTTTGGAATATTGCCGTATTTTTGTGGGGTGGCGGTTCATGACCACTGGATGCCCGCTTCGGCCATCAGATAGCGGTTTTGAGGCTCATGTAAGGCTGAACAGGCATGAACCCCTAATAATTAATTTGAACAAAAAATGCTGCGGGTGGAGTTGAGTGTTGGCCGTGTTGACTGAGAAGGATTGCTTCGACGCCTAAAATAATTCCAGACCAAAAATGCAAAGTGATGCCTGGACCTAAGCGTCCATTTGAACGATGTGCGAGATAACCCAAGTAAGCCCCCGCCACAGCAGCCGAAACTCTACCCTCTCCGGGCTGGTGAGAAAGTACAAATAAAGCAGTACTTAATGGAATTGCAAAATAGGGAGAAGGGACCCAGCTCATAAATTCATTTTGGAGAAAGCCACGGTAAAACATTTCCTCTGGAGCGCCACTTCCTGTGGTTTGCCAAAGTCCAGCATTGAATGTGTATAAAAAATTAGAAGCGGAAGTTAATCTTTGGGTTCGAGAGACTTCGAGTTGTATGGTATTAAAGTAATCAATCAAAGTCGCACTAAAAAGAATAGCCAAAGGAGAATAGACCCATGGGTTTAAGAGGTTTTCGGATTTAAATGGCTCTAAAAATAAATTTAAGGTGGACTTATCTTCAATTCCTTCTGGAAGACTCCCTCGAGCTTGTATTGCAGCATCTCGATAGGCGTTAAAGGTATTTACCATATGAGATTTGAGAGCGAATTCTTGAAAGATGTCACCAAAAAGCCCACTGGTTGCACTCACTTCGATTGTTTTCTTTTTAAAGCGCTGGACTGGGAGAGCCGAAGTAAAGCCATCTAACGAAAAAACCTCTCCACCGGAAAGCTTGAGTCCGACCAAAAAGCTTGCAGTTTCGTAAGTAGTCTGAAGAAGGCCCTGAGCATAGTTTCCAAGATAGAGTTGACCTCCACCTGGAATAAAAGTATTGAGCAACCCGCAGAGGTGGTAATTGGTTTCAGCAGCTGAGTTTTTTTCAAAACTTAAAATCAAACTTCCTAAATAAATTGTCTGTAAAATAGATTTAAACTTTATTTTTATCATATGCTAAAGATCAAACATAAACCCAAAATATCCAAAATGAGTCTTTGCATTTTTAAATTGAAAATATTTTAGCCTTGGATCGTTACCAGAATAAAAACCCATAACCACTCTCAAAGACGAATGTTTTTGAGCTAGAAAATGATTCCCTGCAACGGCTCCTATTTGGATATGCCAGCTTAAATCAATTTGTTGCCTTCCGTATTCTTCTAGACCTAAAGCTAAATAAGGATAAAATCGATGCGTATTTTGAGTCGCTCCCCATAGAAACCACTCAAAAAATTGTTCCGATCCAAAAACTTTCATCCCGGGATCTGAGCTCACGACGGCTCTCAAAGATCCTCCAAATCTCAGTTTGTACTCAAGGTCTTTCACCAAGCGAAAAGAAAGAATTTCGTTGCCGAGGTTTTCGCCAAAGAGGTCCAAGTCTTCGAGGTTGTCTGAGATATGTCCAGATTGGTGTGTCCAGCCAAGTCGGGCTCTGAAATCATCCTCGAAATGAAAATCTAAACTCAGTCCCACTCGGGCATCATCCGTTTCGGTGAGTAAAGAACTGATGTTTTGATTGATACGGAATGCAGCATTGGCTGATCCGTTGAGAACAAGCTCTGGCGTCCATTTCCAGTTTTTTTCTCCAAAAAGAGAGATTGCTCCGCCAATGGCTCCCCAAGCGCGTCCTCCACTTTTATAGACCAACGTCGATTGTTGGTCAATCCAAAGTCCGTATGTTTCGAACTGCTGATGCGTTGACTCCGGAAGAAAGATCAGGTCCGCTCTTGATCCTGAACAAGTCAGTACACACAGAATTGTAGCAAAGACAAACTTTTTTTGGAGTTCAAATTTTTTTCGCATAAATCCTTATAAAGAAAAAACTCAAGTAAAAAGCAGTCAAATGGCTGAAAGCTAGCCACTGGTGATCAAACCAAGCGATCAAACCAATAATAACAACCACGGCACATTGAGTAAACCAGCTTTTCTTTAAAAAAGAAAAAAGTGCTCCCATACATGAGAAAACTCCAAGAGAACATCCGATGTCTATCTCCTTTGTTAAGCTGGAAAATAGACTGAGGTGTGAGAATTTTGCAAGTGAGGTGAGAATCGCTGCTGTTATAAAGTTGGCAAAAAAAGTTCCGAGTGCATAAGAGGCACTCATCAAAAATGTTCCTGCAATGAGTTCAAAGAATCCACAAAATAACACGAGCATGCAGAGGTTGAGTGAGAGGTGTAGAAAATCCCAATGGACAAGTCCAGAAAGTAAAACTGTTTTTAAATAGTGAAAACTAAATCCGCTTTCTGAAATAAATCTTTCCATGCTAAACCCATAGCGTTCAAGGATGTGTTGTCTGACTTTAAAGTCCCGATCTGTGGTCATTAGGAAAAAAAGAACAGTGGTTGTAAATAAAATAGAAGTTCCACTGATTCTCAATAAAAACTCATAAAATGTTTTAGGGGGTGGGCGAAAAACAATTTGATTTGAAAAATATTTCATTAGAGTTGAAAAAAAACTAACTCTATTAAAAAACCGCTGAAAAACTGAGAGTATGGTTGGGATTATACCCTTTGGTAAGCACACTGTGCTGAGCGCAAAGAGAGTTTGTGCTTTGAGCCTTGAAGGTGACGAGATGAGAAAAAGAGGTTCCCAACGAGTGGGGTCAAATTTTTTCTTATAAAGATAAAGTGTTTTAAAGTTATAGAAAAAATCCATTCTCTTAAAAATAAACCCTGCAAGAAAATCATAAATCGGATGGGTTTCTATATATTGGCTTGGGAGGTGTGCCAGGGGAGACATGCCTAGAGTGATTTCTTTGACGCCTTGTGCTTTAAGATGTTGCATGCATTCCAGGACTAAAAGTTCCGTGACTCCATGTGGAGTGTTTGTATCTCGAATAAGGTCCATCAAATACCAACTGTTTTTGCCCAAGACTGGGATAGCGGCCAAAAAACCTAAGATGTGCCCATGGTGCTTTACCCAGTAAAATTTTTTAAACTCAAGAAGTTGCCAGGGTTCCACCTGATTTAGAAAACCCAGAGGCAAAAACTTTCTAGATGCTAACCAACGCTGAGTGATGGCGTCTAACTCAATATGGTCATGAGATGAAAGTTGTAGGGGCTGAAATTCTTCTACAACAGCACCTTTGTTTAATAGCTCTTTGGCGGGATGCAATTTTTTTAATAAAATAGCTTTGGGGTCTTGGATTTTTTCTAGGTCCCAGAGGGGTTCGGCCCCAATTTGATAAACACCATAACCACATTCATGAGCTTGTTTTGCAACACTTTGATTTACTGGAAGTAGGATGGCACTTTTTCCATGTTTTAGGGCTTCGCTGCGAAATGAAATCAATAGTTTTGTGACGTCTTGCTCATGACAAAGCGGGTCTGCCGCTCCCACCCACGTTGTATTTGTATCCATGTAGGCAACGGTACCCAAAGGTTGAGTGAGCCTGTGGCTCGAAGGGGGGAAAAAATATTGAAACCCATCATAGAGAGTTAAAAACGAATTGCTGTTATTTCCATATGCCTTAATTAAAGAAAAGGCAGTTATTTTTTTTTGCTCATCTATGCTGAAAAGTTGATTTGGAGTGTTAATGAATATGTTTTTTTTAGTAAAATTTTGATTATCCATTGTTATTTTATGCGGCGATTTTATATTCTTTATTTTCTTCTCTCATTTGTGTGAGCTGTGTGTGGTTTGGGCAAAAATTTAAAGCATCGATGAGCAATGCGTTTTGTTCGTCTCTTGGAGATAATGGGATGAGACTCATGTACACGTGTGGATTGCAAGGATTGCTTTGTAAGGCAATGGTATAGTGTTCTATTGATTTTTTGATATTGTCTGTTTTACACATCAAGTCTCCTCCGAACTCATGAAATTCCCATCTCTCTGAATCTAAAATTTCCAATTCAAAATAAAATCGTCGTGCAAGTGTGAAGTCTAGCTTTCTTAAGGCTTCTCTGGCTTGGATCATTTTTCTTCTAAACTCCCAGCCCAAAAGGACTCGCTTATGAAGTTGATTGAGGAGGGTGCCCCATTCGGTCAATGGAAAGGTGAAAAGATCGCACTGTTTTCGGAGTTCTTGTGTGACCCCTTTTTGGCTTAAGCAAACAACGGGGGTCATTAGACCTAAGGGTGTTTTTTTGAATTGTCCTAGCCATTTCCAGTCTGAGTTTTTTAAATAGGATTCGGGATCGATGAGAATGCCTCCAATGTAAAATCCTTTTTGGTCTACATGTTCTCGAAGTTCGGCCGGAGAGTCGGCCGTTTTTATCTCTGTCCAGTGCGAGTTTTTTTTCGAATTCCAAAGTGATCGAGAAAGGTTAAGATAATGTTTTTGACCTAAAAGTAGCAGTGTTTGCCTGAGTTCTGCCCTTCTTCTGTGAGCCTCTAAAATAGTGTTCTCTAAGCTTTGATACCCAAAGGGTTTGCAAAGATATCCATCAACTCGAGAGAGTCTGTTTTTATTCCAAAATATTTGATGAATCGGTTTTCTCATTAAAAGATTGATGAGAGGAGATAAGTTTAGAGTTCTATTTTTTGAGACAAGCTGTGCCAATGGAAAATCTGGAGCATGATGAGATTCCCAACTGGATAAAATTAAAGAGATCTTTTTTTCATGTTTTTTGATCAAGTGTTGTACGGCAAAAATGTCCCTTGCTTCTAAAACAGTTTGATATCCAAACTGGTGTAAGAGCGCCTTTAGGGCTCTTCTTGCATTCTCGTCTTCATCGACAATAATAGAAGTCATGGTCATAAGTACCCATTTTACTTAACGGTTTTGTTTTTCGTGATTCTTAATTTTAAATGGATAGGACTAGAAATAAGAGGGTACAGCGACAGTTTTTTGTCAGTCGAGGAAGGCGGGTGCGTGGTGTGACTTTACTTCATGGGGTTGTTTTTTTTAAACATTGCCTTATGACTTCTCTCTACAGCAACTTTATGTGCGTTAGGTATGGAGCCCGAAATGCAGGCTCGTTTTTGGTCTCGTCTCCGTCTTTTTTTTAATACACCGAGTCTTTTTGCCATAGCTCCTTCTTAGCAAGGCTTTGTGTTTCGTGCAACAGTGATATAGTGTAGGAATCTCTGACCATGAAGACACCTCCTCTTTTCTTTTCCACCCTTTCTTGGTTTACCTTTTTTTGGCTTGCCTTTGCCTTGAAAGCGCTTGCTCAGGAGTTTCCGCAAGCTCAGGTCCCATTTAAACAGGTTTTAACTCAAACAGCATCCATAAAAAACGCCCACCCCAGTGAGTTGCGCAAACAAGCAGTGGAGTTTATCCAATTCAGAGAAGGAAGGCTCTCTGAGAGGGCTTCGCTTAAGGTTTTGATGGATTGTTTGCAACAAGCACGACAGAATCCCTTTTGTCATTTTTTAGAAAATCCTAAAAAGAAAAAAGAAGACGCGGACTTTCAAGTCAAAGAAAGAGATCTTTTACTCCAAAAGGTGGTTCAAGCTTTGACTCAAAAGAAAGATTTTAATTCATTAAGTGGACTGCCGGAGTCCCAAATTCAAAAGGCCTTAAGGAAAATTTTGGAATGGAAGGATGTTGAGGCTTTGTCCAAATATCTTTTGACCTCTCCTTCCTGTCCCTCTCAGGCACTTTTAATTTCCTTTGGACAAAAGGCAGAGGAGTTTTTCCCTGAGAAAAAATTTGTAGATTTAGCTGTTTCTTTTTATTTACGTTCTATGGCGTGTGAGACGAAAGATCTATTTCCTCTCAAGGCCTATTATCGTTTGGGGCTTCTCTCTGTTTGGCTCAAGCAGTATTCAAAAGCAGACCTATTATTTCAGAAAATTTTGTCATATAAGAATGTAACTGCAGAGCAGTTACGTAAAGATAATGAGTACTCTTTGAGAGCTCTTTTTTGGAGGGCGGAGTGTTCTAGAATTACAGGAAATAAGCTGCTTTTTACCCTGTTAAAACAAAAACTTGAAAAAGAGTATCCGCTGTCGCACCAAGCGATTTTACTGAGTCAAGACCGGTTTTCGAGAGCTTCGAAAAAAATATTAAATAATAAAGACCCCTTCGTGGAATCGAGGTCAGAAAAAAATCCTCACCTCAATGCCTGGGTCGAGGCAGCAGAAATGTTGCAGATGTTAAAAGCCCACGGTTTAGCTTTAGAGCTTTTGGACGCCCTCCACTGGGGTACAAACCAAGTCGAGCCCTCTTTTTTATTGTACCTTGCGGTTTTATACCATCGATCTCAAGATCGGATCGGGCAGTTTAGGATGCTTTTTCAAGCTTTTCGGGCTGATCCTGGCCTTCTTTCTAGAAATACGTTGGAGTTTTTTTATCCCTTGCGCCAGTACGAGCTTCTCAAGCATTTTCGAACTCAAATAGATCCTTTTTTTGTGGCCTCTCTGATTAGGCAGGAAAGCGGGTTTAATATTAATGCGCGTTCTCCGGCGGGGGCTTTTGGATTGATGCAGATCAGGAGAAAGGCTTCTAAAAAACAACTCTTTGATCCTAAGACGAATATTCGATTGGGGATTAAATATTTACAGTTTCTTCTAAAACAGTACAAAAACGATACAGGACTGAGCCTCGCGGCTTATAATGCAGGACCAGATAAGGTCGACTCTTGGCTTAAAAGGTACCCTACTTCAAATCAGCTTTTGTTTTTAGAGCTCATCCCCTATCGAGAGACAAGGGAGTATGTGTCTTCTATTTTAAGAAATTACTTTTGGTATTCGAAACTTTATGGCCACTCATTGACAACGCGATAGGGCGTCGATATAAGGGATACATGCCTACTGTTTTACACCGTTTAGCAAAATGGGCGGATGAGAGACCCTCTGATCCTGCTCAAAGATACAAGGTTGGAGCTGCATGGAAGACGATCACTGCACAAGAGCTGCGGGATCGAGTTTATTGGCTTACGCTTTTTTTAGAATCACAAGGAGTGAAGCCCACAGACATCGGTGCGCTCTTGTCTTACAATCGCCCAGAGTGGGTACAGATGGAGTTGGCAACTTTGCTTTTAGGCGCAAAATCAGCGGGGCTTTATCCAAACTCTAATCCAAAAGACATTCAATATATATTAAACCAAACGGAGTCCTCTTTTATTTCCGTTCAAAATAAGGATTATTTTCAAAAAATAAAAGGAGGAGACTCCCAGGCTGCGCTTCCAGAAAAATTAAAAAATGTGATCGTTTTTGAAGGGGACGCAAGCTTTTCTCCGCTGGCAGTTTCTTTTGAGTCTGCTCTTGATCAAGGTAAAAATTTGGCTTTAAAAAAAGAGAGTAAAACGTTGAATCAATATTTGTCTGCTCTAAATCCAACAGCACCGGCCTTTCTTATTTACACCTCTGGCACTACTGGAAATCCAAAAGGTGCGATGCTTTCACACGACAACTTAGTTTACACTTCGGATAAGGTGTCTCAGTATTGGCGCTTGCCCGTCGGCAATAAAAAACTTTTTTCTTTTTTACCCCTTTGTCATGTGGCAGAAAAACTTCAAAACGTGGGAGTGGGCCTGTCAATGCGCTATTGTGTAAGTTATTGCACAAAGTTTGAAAATGTATCCACAGAGCTCGTGGAGGCTCGTCCCAACTTGTTGCTCTGTGTGCCGAGGCTTTGGGAAAAGATGATGGAAGGAGTTCTCTATAAGGTTAAGACAGGGAAAGGGCTAAAAAAATATTTGGCTAAATGGGCTTTAGGAGTAGGAGCACGGGTGGCGGAAGCAAAGTATTCTGGGCAAACTCCAAATCCCTTGGATCTCCTACAATATAAGTTAGCAGATGCCCTTGTTTTGAAAAAAATTAGAACAGCTTTAGGTTTAGAAGAAGCGAAACTACTGGCTTCTGGAGCGGCCGCGTTGGGTTCTCATATTTCAAAATGGTTTAGGTCTATTGGGCGCGAGATTTTGGAGGATTTTGGACAGACGGAGTCCACTGGGGTCATTTGTATGACTGAGACTGGAGTGGAGTCCTCGGGAACAGTCGGAAAACCAATACCCGGTATGGATTTTAAAATTGCAGAAGATGGCGAAGTGTTGACTCGAGGGAGGCATGTATTTGTAGGTTATTTCAAAGACAGTGATGCCACCGCGCAAGCTTTAGAAAACGGATGGCTGCATACGGGAGATCTTGCTGAGATCAATGGACGTGGATTGGTTCAAATTCGAGGGCGGAAAAAGGAAATTCTGAAAACCTCAGGGGGTAAGATGGTTGCTCCACTTCCGATAGAAGAAAAGTTAAAAGAGGCTGAAATGATCAGTCAAGCCTGCATGGTAGGAGATGGAAGAAAATACCTCTCTGTTCTTATTACTTTGACGGAGGTTGTTTTAAGCGAATTAAAAACTAAGAATGCACTGTCGAGTGGAAATGTGGTGAGTGACCCAGAGGTTATTTCAGCCGTCAAAAAATATATTGATCGACTCAATGGTTCTTTGGCAAGCTATGAACAAATAAAAAAATTTAGTGTTTTAAATCGAGAATTTTCTGTCGCAGATGGAGAGATGACTCCCACTTTGAAAATGAAGAGAAATGTCATTGAGCAGCGGTTTCAAAATGTGATCAATTCGATGTATTAGATTTTAGGTTCAGGCCTATTTTTTATGCTGAATCGGCGAATCATAAAATCCACAAACCATGGGAAATGCCTGTGTAAGAAAACGAGGATTTTTCCATGTCTGGTGATGACTGCGGTTCTCTTTTTTTGGTAAATAGCTTTTAAAATTTTCAGTGCTGCCTTTTGTGCAGGCAGGACTAACCACGAGGGAATGGGATCTTTCGTGTGTGCATGGTGTTTGCCTTGGTTGTCTACCGCCCTTATTTCACTTTCTATAAAGCCTGGACTGATTTGTACTACTGAAACTCCGTAGGGCGAAAATTCGTGGTACAAAGCCTGCGCCAGCGAATGGATGGCAGCCTTGCTCATGGAGTAAGCAGAAGCCCCTGGGGTGCCAATAAAGCCTGCTACGCTGCCTATAAGGACTAGAGTTCCTTGAGATTTTTTGAGAGCCTCAAGTGTGGCTGCGGCCGTGTGCAATACTCCAAAAATGTTGGTTTCAAATTGAAGTCGGTAGTCGGCAGGATTGAGATTTTCGAATGTTCCAGAAACTCCGAAGCCCGCATTGGCAATAACAATGTCAATTTTTCCAAACTTCTTGAGTGTTTCAGAAGTGAAGTTTTTTAAATCCTCCTCTCGCGTGACATCACACGGAAAAATAAAAACGTCTTGATTGAGCTTTGCTTTAAGTTCTCGAAGCCGGTCTGCGCGTCTTGCACAGAGGGCTAGATCGGCACCACGGGCTGCCAACCCCTCGGCCAAGGCCGCTCCTATGCCAGAGGAAGCTCCTGTGATGATTGCCACCTTACCTTCGAAGTTCATGTTCCTTAATCCTCTCACATAGAAAAGGACCTGTGTCAATTTTGCAGGCAGTTTTTTAGGCAATTGTTAACGGTCTTGAGTTGCATTGCTTTGGATGCCGAAAAGGAATCAAGGCGCAAGGGAACGTAAAAAGGTAGGTCTAAAACATGATGAAAGTTGGCACTGTTGCGCTCGTAGTCGGTTACAAAGAAAAAAAAGCTGTTTTGTTGGATTATTTTTCTGACGATCGTGAGATCGCAGTTTTCGAGTCTGCGCTTTATTCTGGAGAAAACAAACCCCTCCAATATGTTTATCAGGTCAGAAAGCAAACACAAAAAGAAGATGAGGAGTTTGGCAATTATATCGAAGAACTATTGTCTCGCCCCTTTATTAAGCCTGATATTCAAGAGCATGGAGTCAAGTGGCTTAAGTCTAAACTTCGTGTGGAACAATATCAAAAAACAGAGGCCGAAGCAGCCCAGGTGATCGCAGAGTATGCTTTTAAATTATTTCAAGAAAATCCGGCAAGAAAAGAGTATTTTTTGGCGGGTGCTACAGCTCAAGTCAAAATTAGGGTTTTTACTCTAGAGCATGATAGGGTCCTAACGCATGGAAAAGACTTCATCCCTCATTGACGAGCCGAAAGAAATAGAAAATATCTGTAGGACTCTTTCGAAAGAAAAGCAGATTGGATTTGATACTGAGTTTGTACGAGAGTCAACTTTTTATCCGATTGTTGAGATTATTCAGTTGGCTTCTCGGTATGAGACTTTTTTGATTGACGCAAGGATTGGAAAAGAAAAGTTACAGCCCGTATTGGATCTTTTTACTTCCAAAAATATATTAAAAATAGGCCATGCTCTTCAGGGAGACCAGGAGTGTTTGTTTACAGAGTTTGATCTCTTTGCTTCGCCTTGTTTAGACACCTCGATTGCAGCTGCTTTGTGTGGCTATGGTGAAAATAGGGGGCTCTCTCATGTTTTGCAGGATGTAATAGGTGTTGAAATAAAAAAGGGGCACGCAAGATCCCATTGGGGAGTGAGACCTTTGCCTGCTCCACTGTTAGAGTATGCAAGCGCCGATGTAAAACATTTGGTGTCTTTAGGCGATAAAATTATTTCTCATTTAGAAAAATTAGATCGAAAGGATTGGGCCTTAGAATTGACTGCGAAGTACGAAGACTCTTCTCTCTATGAGCCTGACCCGAGAGAGATGGCAGAAAAACTTGCAAAAAGTAAGAGATTAGATCAGGCGTCATTTAGCGCCTTAATCGAGTTGATGAATTGGCGAGAAACACGAGTGCGTGAACTCAATATTCCAAGAAGGTGGCTTGCCGATGACAGTGTACTGATGGATTTGGCTCAGACGCGTCCCAAAGATTTGAATCACCTGAAAAGTTTTCGCGGAATTCATAAAGGAGAAGTAGTCAAAAGTGCTCAGAGTATTTTAGATGCCATTGCTCGTGCATCTCAAATGAGGGGCGTAAAACTGCCTCCTGTGGGTCGCTATAAGAGTCCGAGTCTACAAGAAAGTCAGTTGATGGAGTTTCTGCATTGTTATGTTCATATTCTTTCGATCGAAACACGAGTGGCGCCCAAGTATTTGATGACAACTTCTCAGTTGCTTCCGCTTATCAGATACAATGCAAAATCATCTCAAGACTGGATCCAGGAAGGTTTATTAGATTCTTTTGTTGTAAAAACAGTTGGAGAAAAGATTTTTTCCTTTTTAAACGGAAAAACGGCGCTTTGCGTAAAAAACTGCGCCATCGAAATCATTGATTTAGATCGTTAAACATGAGAATGAACTCGGATAGGGAGTTTCTGAGTTTATGAAAATAGTCCATAGTCCTGAGTTTAGAAAGCGGCGGTGTCTCAATTGGTTGACTTTGGGGTTTACTTATTCTGCCATGTACATGGGGAGGTACAACCTTTCTTTTGTAAATAAGTCACTTTCTGATGCTTTTGGTTGGGATAAAACTCAAATTGGAACTATTATCACGGCCGCACTCTCGATCTATGGATTTTCTGCCCTGTTTAATGGTCCCATTGCCGATAAAATAGGAGGCCGGCGTGCGATGCTCATTGGCGCAGCAGGAACCGTTGTGTTTAATTTTTTATTTGGTCTTGGGGCGTATTTAGGATTTTTAGGAACAGGCAGTTTTTTATTGGGCTATTTTTCGGTGATTTGGGGAATGAACTCTTACTTCCAATCTTTCAGTGCTCTTTCTCTCATTAAAGTCAACGCAGCATGGTTTCACATCAGTGAGAGAGGCGTATTTTCTGCTATTTTTGGTTCCATGATTCAAAGTGGAAGAGCCTTGATCTATTTTATTGGGCCGCTTTTGGTGGCTGTTTTACCCTGGCAATGGGTATTTTTTGTGCCTTCTCTCATTGTAGCAGTCATGGCTTTTCTCAGCTATCTCTATGTTCGAGATGATCCCGAGAGCTGTGATTTTCTGCCTTTAGACGTTCAAGATGCCAGTAGTGGAGACAAAGATGCAGTCGGTTTTAAATATGTTTTTAAAAAAGTTTTTACAAATCCTATTACTCTGACCATTGCATGTGCGGAGTTTTGTACGGGGTTTGTGAGGCACGGGTTTGAGCAGTGGTTCCCTCGCTATATGATCGAAGCGCAGAATTTAAAACTGAGTTCTTCTGTTTTTCAAAAAGGGGCTGCAGCTGTAGTCATTGCTGGAATTTTTGGAGCTTTATTTGCAGGGACGATTTCGGATTGGGTTTTTAAAAGCCGGAGAACTCCAGTTGCATTTTTAGGCTATGCTGCTCAAATTTTTTCTTTAGCAGTCATTTGGAAGGCCCCCAGTTTAGAGTGGGTGATTGGGGCTTTCATTTTAAATTCGTTTGCGATCAGCGTAGTGCATTCGATGCTTTCTGGCACCTGTTCTATGGATTTTGGTGGGAAAAACGCCGCTGCCACTGCAGCTGGGATGTTTGATGGAATGCAGTACATTGGAGGCTCCATAGTTGGGATCGGAATGGGTTGGTTGCTGGATCATTTTGGTTGGTCCGTCTGGGGACCCAGCATGATTGGATTTTCTGCCATGGGAGCTGTCTTGATGTTATTTTTATGGAATGCCAGGCCAAAAACTGCGCTAGGTAGTGAGGTCTCCAAGTGATCAGCGAAAAAGAATACCGTCAGATCCTTCAATCCACTTATGACCAGATCGAAGCTGGAGTAGGGGACACAGATCCAGATTTGGTGGAATGCGAACAGTCTTTAGGTGCAATGATGTTGAGGTTTGCTGATGGTTCGAAGTGCATCTTAAGCGCACAGCCGTCGGTCAGGCAACTTTGGATTGCGCTTGCGGCCAGAGGGATTGCTTATCATTTTAATTACAATCTGGAGAAAAAGGTTTGGGAGGATGACAAAGGAAAAGGAATTGAGCTAAAGTCCATGCTCCAGTCTTATTTGAAAGAAATGACGGGCACTGATTTTAGCTTTTAGGAGTTTGCATGACCAAAGTCACTGTCTATACAATGGAAGGATGTCCCTACTGCGAGAGAGCCAAAGCGCTCCTCACTCAAAGAGGGATTGATTATCAAGAAAAATTAGTTCCTTTGGATAATGACGCCGAGTGGGAGCGGCTCTATAAGCTTTCTGGAATGAAAACAATGCCTCAGATTTTTTGTGGAGATATACTCGTGGGGGGATATACAGAATTGGCAGCATTGGACGCTCAAAATCGACTTTCTTCGCTAAAGTAAAAGCATGACACCTCAATCTCCCATTTTTATAGTGGGTGGAGGAGCTGTGGGGAGTTTCTTAGCTGCCAGGCTTTCCCAGTGTATCCCTGTTATTTTAGTGGTTCGAAACTCTAAACTCGCACGAGCGGTCAATACACATGGAATCACAGTTTATGATTCAAAACTTAAGACACACAAGGCGTATTCTAAAATATCATGTGTCACGTGGAAAGAAATTAAAAAATTCCCAGAACACTCTAAAATTTTTGTAACCACAAAAGCTTATCATTTGAAAAAAGTTTCTCTAGAGTTGGCTCGTAGAAATGTATGTTCTGCAAAGTTTATTTTTTGTCAAAATGGGCTGGGGATTTTTAAGGAAGTCAAAGCACATTTAAACAAAACTCAATGTGTACGTGCCTCGGTCTGGCTTGGTGTAAAAAAAAATAAAGATAATGAAGTAGAGCTCAATGGTTTAGGGCCTTTAGAGTTTGCCTTGGGAAAGGGTGAACTGAGAGAGGAGCTCCATTCTTTGTTTAAAGCTGCCGGGATTCCGGTGGGTTGGTGCGAAAGTGTCACTTTGCTCGAATGGAAAAAAGCGCTCGCAAATATTGCAGTCAACGGTTTAGGTTCTCTTTTGGGAGTTTCTAATGGTGTAGTTTTAAAAGACCCTTGTTTGAAAGTTTGGATGCAGCATCTCTTGGACGAAGCTTTTGCCGTTGCAAAGAAAGATGGAGTTCTTTTGACCCCAAAGGATCTTTTTAATGCTAAAAAAGTTCTACAGAGAACGAGTAAAAACTTTAATTCGTCTCTACAAGATTTAAGGGTAGGGCGCCCTACAGAAATTCCTTGGCTGAACGGTACCGTGGTGGAACTTGCAGAAAAGCATGGGATACCTGTCTTTGTTAATCAGATGATTGGCGATTTGATCGGGTTTTTGGAGAGAAAGGCTCAAAGTAAATGACCCACTCTGGTTGACTCTTGTCGTCATCACTTGTATGAACGGCTTATGCTTTTGATCTAAGCTTTTGACAATAATGCTTAGATTAAAAGTGAAACTGAAATCAGAGGAGGTCCTATGAAATATTATTATTTATTGGCTGTTTTGCTCATTGCAGGACATTCTGCTTTTGCCGATGTAGTTCTTCTTGCAGCTAAGACTTACGAGCCAGTACCTTTGAAAGATCCTCGAGTGCAATATGAAAGTCGTTTAAATTGTGAAGTTTATAGTGATAGAGTTGAGGTGAAAACGGAGATAGCAAAACTGGGAGTCAAAGTGGTAAAGAAAGTGGACCTTGCTGATTTAGCTGTTTTACAGGATTATGTAAACAAAGTCGCTGTAGCAGAAAAAGTTATTGAGGGGCGTGAGTCTGGTCTACCTCTGCCTACTACAGTGTATAAAGTATATGGAGTTCGTCCTCCTCATGGTAAAGTGGGTGCAATTGTATTTAAGCAAATTGGGAGCACAGTAGTATACGTAAGTGATTCTAGTGTTGCAGAAGCAGTCGGTTTAGAAAAATTTTTAGATCTGCTTTGTCAGTAAAACCAGGAGTCCCCATCGTCTAGCCCGGCCTAGGACATCGCCTTTTCACGGCGGTAACCGGGGTTCGAATCCCCGTGGGGACGCCAAATAAATCTCAACGTATGAGGAAACATTCCTGGGCATTCCAAGCGGATTTAGGGATGCTTCGATTTCGTAAAATAATTCCCTTAGGAAAGCCTACACTGAGGGTTGACTTATACACTTGGCCGTGCAAGGAGTTGCCCATGAGTTACACAGAAACGGCCGAGAATAATAGATCTGATCTTCACAATAGTACAAGCCATCGATCTCATTTATTAAGAGGGTTTATTCTCATTGGACTAGGCTGCGTCTTTCTACTCAATAACTTTGGATTCCCAGTCCCTGAAAAGTGGTGGACACTCTTTATTTTTGTACCAGCATTGGGAAGTTTTTATAGGGCTTGGTATCTATATCAATCTAAAGGAAGACTCACTGGAGCCGTGTACAAACTGCTCATTTCAGGGATTACGATTTTAATCGTTGATGTTGTTTTGATGCTAGATCTTGATTGGCAAAAAGTTTGGCCTCTTTTTCTTATTCTCGGAGGAGTTGCGACCATCCTCTACAGGAAACAGTAGCTCAATGTCTAAAATTTCATCTCTCATCAAATACCTTTTTGAGAATTTTGGTCCCCTCATTGTCTTCTACGTTGCAGACAAATTTTCTAGTTTTAAACTGCAGTCCTGATTTCAGTGATCTTTTCGGTTTATGAAGTTATCAGTAAAATTAGAAAAAAAGAAAAAGTCAGTACATTTTTTATGTTCTCTATCTTTGTCGCTCTTTTATTTGGTGTATCGATCTCTCTATGGATGAATCGATTTTTTTTAAATACGAAGCTGCCCTTACAAATTTAATATTTGGAATCTATTTCGTATTAGGTGCGTTTAGTAAAAAGCCTTTAGTACAAGAGTTTGCAGAGAAGGGTAAAAAATTTGACAATCCTAACTCACAAGATCTTGTCTATTATTTTCGAGTTTTTACTTTAATATGGGCTGTTTATTTTTGTGGCAAATCTGGATTTTACCTTTGGGTTGTGAGTCAGCAGTATTCTACCGAAAAAATGCTTGCAATAAGAGGAGTGGTGGGGAGTGGGAGTCTTTATGCCATGATTGCTCTATCCACCTTGGGTGGGGGGAGACTGTTTGCTGTCACCAAGGATTCCCAATTTTATTGCCTGACACCAACAAAAAAAGGGTAAGACACGGCGTTTTGTCTTAATTGCTAACAGTTTATAGATTTTTAAAGTGCCCTTGACTGGATTCACCTGTTGGGTGTATATTATTAAGTAGATGATCCACAAGGTAGATCTCAGTAAGTTCGTACAAAAACAGCTTAAGAAGATGCCAAGGCATATTGTAGAAAATCTTGCTGCTTGGGTTGATGATGTAGAAAACAGGGGTCTTGAGAATGTCAGAAAGACTCCAGGCTACCACGATGAGCCGCTGAAGGGAGCACGCTTAGGGCAACGATCTATCCGACTGAGTGGTTCGTATCGAGCTATTTATGTAATTACAGCCAGTGGAGAGGTTGAGTTTGTGGCAGTAATGGAGGTAACGAAGCATGCGTACTAAAGTAAAGAGTAAGACAATGGTATTCTTAGCATCTATTGCTGGGCGGTCTCTTACGCTCGGCGGTATGTTAGAGTCCATTCGACTTGGTGAGGAGATGTCTCAAATCGAATTTGCACGTAAGCTTGGTATTTCGGCATCCCACCTCTGCGATATAGAAAAGGGGCGAAAGACCATAGGAGCATCACGTGCCGCAAGGTTTGCTAAAGTCCTGAGACGTGCTCCAGAGCAATTTGTACGTATGGCCCTTCAGGAGTTGGTTGATGAAGCTGATCTAAAGATGAAGGTGGATGTTGAGGCTGCTTGACCAAGGTAGGCTGTCATTTTCTGTGTTAATTTTTAGATAATAATTTCTTTTTCTTAGTGGCTTGACGACCTTCTTTTGCCAGCATTGACCGATTTACAAAGCATTTGATGTCAAAATAGGAATTACGAAATTTCGTAAGCTTGATTTCTTGAGTGGAGGAGGGGTTCCTTTTCGTGGCATTGGGGGACGCCAGTTTTCTCTATAATTTTAGATGGTTATAGGCAAAAACCTTGTCTGATTCGGACAGGGTAGACAAGGTATGATTTAAGTTTGAATTCAAAAATATCGATGAAATCTCCAAGTCACATGACTGGAGGTATCCATGGGTTACTACGTTCGTGCTCTTAAAAATAAACAATCTTTGCCAAACTGGAAAATACAATTTCTCAGCTACAAGAAAAAAGATACGGTGAACTCTATCTCTAAAAAACCAAGACGAGAATGGGACATTCCAAAAAAAATTATGGCACAAACTATTCACGAAGTGATCATTCCTGGTCTAAGAGAATACGGGATCAAGCTAAGCAAGAGGTTTGATGCAGGTTGGTATGAATTTATTGGCTTCAGAGGTTATAACGAATTCCTAAACCAAAAATAAAACGGCTGTAAGTATAAATATTACTTAAATTCGAAATATTTCTCGTCCAACCAGTGTTCCCCAATATAAAAAACTTTGTATTGATTGCTCTGCGCAACTCCAAATCAAGAATGATATTATGATCTTTTCTTAGACCTCCGACTCTTTCTGGGAAAAAAGAGTATTCGTAACCTAATTTAAAGCCCATACGGTTTTTTTCTCGAAAAATGAATTCATTGCTCAATACGAAAGGAATAGATTTTGATCTGTATTCTTTACCTTTTGTTCGATTGAGCTCGTAACCTACAGAGAAAGTAGGATTCAGATACTGCTCTTCTTGTTGCTTTTGAATAAAAACCTTTGCAAAAAAAGCGGTTCCAGATCTTCTAAAATCATCTTGAGGAGAGTCTTGAAGAAATTTCTGTGGCCTTAATCCAAATTCAAATCCACTAAAAATCCCAGGATAAATCTGATACTTTGTGTGCTCGGCTATTTCAGCCAACAATAAAAACTGGCGCATCACCCCTGTATTTTTTGCCGCATCAAAATCGGTCCGAAAAACCCAATAACCATCTGACCTTAAACCAAAATTGAGTCTTGAAAAAGGCGAATTGCTGACATCCAACCCCAAATGGTTGATTGCAAACTCCCCTTGCCGAGAAAGACGGTTGTAATTGTAATTTCCAATGAAATCATATCCTGAGGCAAAATAAAGCGGTTTCACTAAAGAAGTATGATAATCAACGCTGGCTTGGAGAAGGGACTTTAAAGTCGATTTCCCACTTGTCTGTGGATTCCCTTTTGCCAAGGAGGGAATGAGAAGGACGTTAGAATCATACTGTAGCAAAGTCGCCACGGACCCAGAAAAATACGCCCGGTCAAGAGGTGTAATAATTTTTTTTACATTTTGATAGACCTCATGCACCTGGTCCATCGTTGTTTGGGAAAACCCAGTAGAGTTTAAAATAGTACTTGCTTTGGACTGCGCCCCCATAAAAGAAATCGTAGCAAAAAGGGGATAGCCACTTCTCTGGTAGCATTGGCCCAAATAATATTCTGCCATAGGCCTCAGATCCATAGCGTTGCTGGCTACTGTTTTTTTAAAATAATGTGCAGCTTTTGACCACTGTAAATCGTTAAAATGAATCATTCCAAAATAAAGATAAGAAGCTCCTAAGTTATATTTTGATTGAATTGATTTTCTAAAGTACTCTTGAGCCTTCGGAATATTTTTTTTGTTAAAATAAAGGGCCCCTAATTCAAAAAAATAGGGGGCTAGTTTTTTGGGGGGAGCATTGGCTTGAGTCTGAATTTTAACGAGGGCGTCATAAGTCCTCAATGTTCCCTCGTGGTCATTGAGAGCTTTATAGTCTAAGGCTTTTAATTCTAAGAATTCGATCGACTGTGGCTCTTGTTTCAGCAGAGATGTCAATATCAGTAATGTCTTTTTAGGCAGGTTCTCATGCAATGCTAAAACAGCCTCTAAATACTCTGGTTCTAAGGGTGTAGGAATGCTGGCGTATCCCCGTAGACAAAACAAGAAAAAAACAAGACATTTTTTCATGGCGCCAATGGTCAAACACTTCCCATATCAGAATAATGTCAGAAAAGACTAGAAATCAACAAAATAAGGCATAAAATAATCTCACCATGTCAAAATGGATTTTATTTTTCCTAGTCAGTGTTTCTGTGCAGGCAGGATTTCCGGTAGGCAAGGTCATTAGCACACAGGGACAGGTCTACATAAAATCAAAAGATACCCAAGATAAAAAGAAAATACAATCTGGAGAACCTTTTTTTGAGGGAGATACTTTATCGACGGATCCATTGTCTACAGCAAAGGTCCTACTCAATGACAAAAGTGTTTTAGACTTAAATGCATCTGCTACCGTTTTGATCGAAAAGTATCAAATCAAGGAAGTCTCCAATCGACAAATAGAGCTTTCTATTTTATCTGGAACCATTCGTGCTCTGATTACTAAACCTGTCAGCAAATTAGGGCGGTTTAATATTCGAAGAGGAGTTGCTGTAATGGGTGTCCGTGGAACAGAATTAGTGGTGACCCAGTCTTCAGTGACAGTATTGAGCGGAAAAATAGAATACAGTGCCCCAGGGTTAAATCAAAATGCGCCCATCACAATCCAGAGTGGAATGCAACTCAGTTTAGAAATGTCAAAACCTATTGCACTCAATGCAGGACAGCTGGATGGGGTTGCCCAAAATTCGAGAGTTCAAGATAACACGTTCGAAAAATCAGTCCACCTAGAAACAGGGCATGGAGTCGAAGTGGTCAATCATTCGAGTTCTTTAGTGAGTATTAAAGATAATATCGCCTCAGTGAATGAGCAGATCGAAGTGAGCGAAAAAAAACCAGCAGATTTAAATTTAGCTGTTATTGAGGAAGAAATGACTCAAACAGAAGAGCCCGTCGCGTCTGACGAGGCTGGCATTCCTGTCACACTCTCAGTTAGGTTTAATCCCTAAATGAAAAAAGCAAATTTTTTTATTTTATTTCTTTTTTTAAGCAGCTGTTCTTTAGAACTCCCTAAGCCACGTCAAGCCAGGCTTAACTTTACCCTAGGCAAAGCACAGCAGTTAAACTTAAGTCAAACCTTGTTTTATAAAGAGAGTTCCACGCTTCAGCAATTTCCGGCTCAAAGTAAAAATTTTAATTGCTATGCTGTCAATGTCTTTGGAGAGGGGATTTCTCCACCTCACGAAGCGTTTAATGATCGTTTTTTCATCCCTGAATGTTCCTATCCTGGAATATTCTCGAACATGATTTTTTCTTTAGACACCCCCACCGATATCACCTTAGAAGTCTTAACGGGCCCTAGCAGAAAGATCCAATTTCTGGGTATCTTTCGTGCAAAAGGATGCCCAGAAGAGCTTTCTCTTTTAGATTATGCTTTAGCAGACACATCCAACATCGTCGAACTGGGTTCAGAAACAGTGGATGTTTTTTCTGATACCGCGGTAGAAATAAATAGCACGTATGGGATGAATCAGGAAAATAACAATCCCAATAACCCAAAATTAGCTTTTCCATTTTGTGAGTAAGGTTGCCCATTCAATTCTTTTTCTCCAGGGAATCGCCTCATTTCTCAAGGCGTTGTAACAGTCTTTCTGCTTCGTTTTCATCAATCAGAGTAAACCGTTTCAATTCTTCTTCGTAGGCATACACGTCAGCCTTGGCAATGTCGAACCACCATCCATGCACAGTCAATGTTCCATCCTCAATTCGCTTCTTAACAGCAGGATAGGATTTAACATGTGCAATTTGAAGCAAGACATTAAGTTGAGAAAGTTGGTTGTGCTCATCCAGTGCTAAATCAAGCACAATACCTGACATCAATTGGTCAGCTGCTTGAGCGCCATGTCGAAGCCAGTTTTTCAAATTTGGAGTCTGAACATTGTTTCGATTGCTAACAAGGGCTAGCATTGCAGCGCATTCTGAATGGCCACAAACGATGATGTCTGAAACATTTAGACTGAGAACAGAAAATTCGATTGCAGCGGCTTCGGATTCATCACCTGTTGAAATACCATTCTTGTCACACGGGGGAATGAGATTCCCAATATTTCTCACAACAAAGAGGTCGCCTGGATTTGTTGAAGCAAAGGTGTTTGGGACAACACGACTATCAGAACATGCAATAAACAGAGTGTCAGGGGATTGTCCGGCAGCAAGACTAGCAAACGACTCTTTATATCCTTTTCGAACTTTACGACGAAACTCAACTATCCCAAGGATTAGCTTCTTCACAGGAAGAAAAGCTTATCGTATTTTGCATGGGTAGTCTATTAAAGAGTCTGAATTGAGGACGCTAGAAAAATTAAGAAAAAAGTGATAAATTTTGAGAACCCGGTAAGACTGTTTTCAGAGCACTATAATAATAGTTAGAACATGAAGGTCCTATGATAAAAACACCACTAAATAGTTTAGATATAGCAGCAACGATTTTATTTGCCTGTGCCATTCTCCATACTTTTTGGGTGAAGCGGTTTCAGCATTTAGCTCGCAGATTTCCTGAGGGATCCGTTGGTGAAAATATATATCACTTACTTGGCGAAGTAGAAGTGGTGTTTGGTTTTTGGGCCATGATATTTTTACTACTCTTCGGAATTACACAAGGTTTCAATGAAGCAATCCACTATCTAGAAACAAGAAGTTTTACTGAGCCTGTATTTGTTTTTGTCATTATGGCAGTATGCTCTTCTCGTCCCATCCTTGAAATGGCTTCTCAGATGCTCGAATTATTTTCGAGATTTTTACCACTGAATCGCTCAATCGCTTTTTATGTAAGCTGCATGATCATAGGACCGCTCCTAGGGAGTTTTATCACTGAATCTGCAGCAATGACAGTTACTGCACTTATTCTACTCAATCGATTTTACAAGCATGGAATTTCAACAAAACTCATGTACGCAACTATCGGACTTCTTTTTGTAAACGTGTCTATGGGTGGCACCCTCACTCCCTATGCTGCTCCCCCTGTGCTCATGGTAGCAAGAAAGTGGGACTGGAATTTAGGGTTTATGCTCAGTCAGTTTGGATGGAAGGCTGCACTTTCAATAGTGATTTCTACTGCCATTGTAACTGTACGTTTTAGGAAAGAATTAGCAGCAGTCACTGTATTTCGAATTAAAACTCCAGTTCTCCCAATTCCACTCTGGGTCTCAGTGACACATTTGTTATTCTTAGTGACCATTATTATCAGCGCTCACCATATGGCAGTCTTTGTTGGAATTTTTCTTTTCTTCTTGGGCTTGACTGCTGTCACCAAGGAATATCAGGATGAGATAAACTTAAGAGGGGGATTGTTAGTAGCCTTTTTTCTCGGCGGTTTGGTCGTTTTAGGTGGACCTCAGAGCTGGTGGTTGGAGCCTATTCTCACACGGCTTGAAACATTTCCGCTTTTCTTAGGTGCAATCTCACTCACTGCTATTACAGATAACACCGCCTTGACCTATCTGGGATCGCAGGTTCCATCTTTAAATGAAGCTTTGCGTTATGCTCTGGTGGCAGGAAGTCTGGTGGGAGGAGGTTTGACTGTCATTGCAAACGCTCCAAATCCAGCAGGGTATGGAATTCTAAATGCATCTTTTGGTGAAGAAGGGATTAGTCCCCTTCTCCTTTTTATTCATGCACTCACTCCAACAATGATAGCGGCACTCTGCTTCTGGTTTTTATAAAATTGTCCGTTCTAGGTGGGCGCTTTGCTGCTATGCATCACGGGTGAGTCGAAGACTCGTGGGTTGGTTCTTTGTTTAAATCACTGGCTAATTTATCTTTATTCAAAGTTTCAATTTTAGACGAAAAATGAAAATCGAGCATTTTTATAATGTTTAAGGGAAGCTTGGGAAGCCGAGAACGTGGAATAAATAAAGTCGATAAATCAAAAAGATCGGTATAGATCTTATGCTTATCAACGGTGAGCTTTAGATAGTCATGGCCGCTAGAGCCCCCAGTGCCGATTTTATTGCCGATCATTCGGCGTACCATTAACGCATGACGGTAGCGCCATAGGGTGAGGAGTTCGTCCACATCCATCAGAAGAGTCAGAAGTTTAAAGGGCAAATGAAGAATAGGCATATCTCTATAGACATTGATAAACAAAGCAGCCATCAAAGCGGAGTGAGAAAAACTTCGTTGCCCGTCCTTAAAAAGCTCATGATATTGTTTTGAGTCAAAAACAGTGTCTACTGATTTCAAAACTTGGTTTAATTTTTCTAATTCTATTTTTATTTTTTCGTCAGAAAAAGCTGTGTTTTTTTCGATGTTTTCACGGTCACGTGCCAACATGGCCTTGACCGAAGCTTCGTATTGTTTGATAAAATCGAACGACCTGTGCTTCATGAAGGGCATCCGCGAAAGCCATCGATCAACCAGGTCTAGAAGAGAAGGTTCCTGTTCAGTTGAGCGAGCCCTCTTGGCTTCTTCAGGGATGAGTCTTTGACAGTAAGATTCTTGATGATAGGTCAACCGGTTTTCTGCCTTTAGTCCAAGCTTTGTTTCTATCATTCGAAACTGAAGGCTCTGAAAACCAGAGGCTGGAGTGAGCAAATCTCTAAACTCTAAAAAATCAAGAGGGGTCATCGTTTCTAAAATTTTTACCTGATCGATCAAAAGTTTCTGAATATCAGTCACACGCTGTAAACGTGAAACTGCAATGCTCACCTCAGATTCATTGACAGGATCCTTTTTAAGGATTTCCAGAATGGAGTCCAATTCAAATAAAATCTGTTTAAACCAAAGTTCATAGGTCTGGTGAACAATGATAAAGAGCATTTCGTCGTGACACGGGCGCCCTGCTTCTTGGCTTTTCAAACTCTGATTTCCTAAGATCTGATCTAGCTTTAAATAATGCGAGTAATGAACTTGCAACAATGGCACCCCCCCTTTGCTGACTAGTACTAGAGACTTTCCTACTTAAGATCCAATAGAATGTACAATCATTTTTTCGAGTTGTTTTTCTGAAGCAAAAAAATCCCCTGTAATTGTCTGTCCCGTCTTGAGCGCAATTGCAGGCGTAATTGCTCCAGTCAATACAATACTGTGAGCTGGGAGGGGAGTGTCTGATTGTGCCAGCAGTGATACGAGTTCACACAAAGACTGAAGTGGATTTCCCAGCACTGCACTTGATTCGCCTTTTTCTCTCACTTCTCCATTTTCTTTTAATGTGACAGAAATTTTTCCGAGAGAGTCTATAGAAAATCTACTGATGTCTATCTCCTCTCCTAAAATAAAACCGCTCGAAGACGAGTTATCCGCCACAACGTCATGGAGTGTAAAATACTTAAAGTCATGATATCGCGAGTCTAAAATTTCGAGTGCCATCAAAACCTTGCTGCAGGCAGTAAACGCCTCGCTTACATTGATTTTTCCATAAAGATCTTTCGAGGTGATAAACGCAATCTCAGGTTCTATCTTAGGATGAATTTTTCCTTTCAATCGAAAAGGAGTTTGTCTGGGATGCTCAGTCTGATCGAGGAGGACTCCATAGATGGGAGTATGCAACCCCATCTGTTCCATTTTTGCTTTAGAAGTAAGCCCCATTTTATAACCCACGATTTTTTCTCCGGCTTGCAGCCTTGTATGAATCCCGATTTTTTGAATTTCATAAGCGGCTTCGAGTGTAAAATTTTCGAACGTTTTGGTGAGAGGGGGTATTGTTACACTGTTTACTCGAGCATCAAAAAGGGCCTGAGCACATTGATTGAGTTTTTCTCTGTCCATTTGCACAGACATAACACTGAATCCTTTTACAATGAAGCTCATTTGGGATAGTTTTTAGGCAAATGACGATCATCGATATCAGTCCTGTTCTTTCGAAAGAGACCGCTGTTTTTCCTGGCGATCACTCATTCGAACGAAAAATCGAAATAGATTTCTCTCAAGGCAGTCCCTTTTCTCTTTCTTCCATCCATACATCCGCTCACATTGGCGCCCACACTGACGCACCCACCCATTATCACCCTGAGGGGAGTGGGATGAGTGAGCGTTCTCTCCATTATTATTATGGAGAGTGTCAGGTCATTGAAGTTTTCTGTAAACCCGAGGAACGAATCACACCCAGTCATATTCAGGGGCTAGAAATTCTAGCCCCTCGGGTTTTATTTAAAACAAATTCTTTTCCAAATCCTGAAGTCTGGAAAGATGATTTTAACTCGCTTTCGGCAGAGCTCATTTCCTATTTGGCCAGCCGTGAAGTGATATTGGTTGGGATTGATACCCCATCGATTGACCCGTCGCGTGATAAAACTTTAGAGTCTCACAAAGAAGTTTACAAACACAACATGGCCATTCTAGAAGGAATTGTATTAGATCGGGTGCAGGGGGGACTTTATTGTTTGAGTGCATTGCCTCTCAAGATAAAAGATGGAGACGCTTCTCCTGTGCGTGCGGTTTTAATTAAAGGATAAAATGTGACAAGATTTTATAACTGGATTGACGGCAAAGAGTGTGCGGCTGAATCTGGAAAATGGCTCCCTTGCGAAAGGGTGCCAGACTCAGAAAGTACAGATATCGACAAAGCCGTCCATGCTGCACAAAAAGCGTTTCCAGGGTGGAAAAATACACCTGCCGAAATTCGGTCCCAGATTTTAAGAAAAATCGCTGCCGCAATAGAAACTCGTTTCGAAGAATTTGCACAAACGGAGTGCAAAGACACGGGGAAACCGATTTCAAACTGTCGCACTGTCGACATCCCGAGGAGTATAAAAAATTTTCAATTTTTTGCAGATGCCATTACACAGTTTAGTTCTGAAGCACATCCCATTTCAGGCGATGCCTTAAACTACACCCTTCGTTCCCCGCTTGGAGTGGTAGCCTGTATTACTCCCTGGAATCTCCCCCTTTATCTCCTTACCTGGAAAATCGCTCCAGCGCTGGCTTGCGGGAATACGGTGATAGCTAAGCCCTCCGAAATCACGCCCGCGACGGCTTCTTTGTTGGGAAGTTTGACCCAGAAATGTGGTTTGCCTGATGGGGTTTTAAATATTGTGCATGGGTTGGGCTCAAAAGTGGGCTCTGCGCTTTCTACTCATCCCAACATTCGAGCCCTTTCTTTTACAGGTAGCACGGCCACTGGAAAAAAAATTTCTGAAAACTCGGCAGGCTCATTCAAAAAACTTTCCCTCGAAATGGGTGGAAAAAATCCCACCCTCATTTTTGCAGATTGCAAGTGGGATCAAACCCTAGACAGCGTTTTGAGGGCCTCTTTTTCTAATCAGGGGCAAATCTGCCTATGTGGTTCTCGAATTCTCATTGAAGAAAGTATTTATGAACGATTTAAAAATAATTTTGTAGAAAGAGTGAAAAATCTCAAAGTCGGAGACCCTCTGGATCCTGCGACTGAGCAGGGGGCTCTAACGTCTAAAGCCCATTTTGAAAAAGTATGGGGCTACCTCAAACTTGCGAAAGAAGAGGGGGGTCGATTTTTATGTGGAGGTGAGGTTGTGCAAGTTTCTACCTGTAAAGACGGCTATTTTATTTTGCCCACGGTGATCGAAGGGCTTGAAAACAGGTGCCGAACTAATCAGGAAGAAATTTTTGGACCCGTCGTGACACTTCAAAGTTTTAAGACGGAGGACGAAGCCTTAGCCCTAGCCAATGATTCGTCTTATGGGCTTGCAGCAAATGTATTTACCAAGGACCTCTCTCGGGCCCATCGATTGGCGGAGTCTCTTGACGTTGGACTTGTGTGGATCAACACTTGGATGCTGAGAGATTTGAGAGTTCCCTTTGGTGGAATGAAACACTCAGGCCTCGGTCGGGAGGGAGGGCATGAGGCTTTGCGCTTTTTTACAGAGTCCAAAAATGTGTGCATCAAATATGGAGATAAAAAATGACTGAATTTTTATCCTCTCGTGCTCCTACACCTGTGGGACTATATCCTCACGCCAGGCGTGTTGGGAGCCTCCTTTTTCTCTCTGGCATTGGCCCTAGAACTCCTGGTACAAATCAAATCCCAGAGGGGATCGAAGCCCAATGCCACTCTGTATTTAAAAATGTAAAAATAATTTTAGAAGACGCCGGGGCCAGTTGGAATCAACTCGTGGACGTCACTGTTTTTTTGACAAATATGAAACAAGATTTCGAAACCTACAATCACATTTATACAGAATATTTTAAAGACAATCGTCCGTGCAGAACAACAATCGAAGTGAGTTCGCTTCCAACACCGATTTCGATTGAACTCAAGTGCATTGCCGCGCTCTAGTGGGATTCAAAAGGGGGAATAAAAAATGTCTGATTTTGAAACTCTAAATTTTAAAAAATGGATCGATGAAAATAGACATCTCTTTAAACCTCCCATTGGCAATCAGCAAATTTGGCCCAACCGGGAGTTCATGATCACTGTTGTGGGAGGACCCAATTGCAGAACGGACTACCATATCAACGAAGGCGAAGAGTTTTTTTATCAACTTGAAGGCAATATGATCCTTCGCCTCCGGGATGAAAATACAACTCGCAAAAATAAGATCGTAGACCTCCACATTCGAGAGGGAGATATTTTTCTCTTGCCTTCGGGGGTTCCCCACTCTCCTCAAAGACCCGCGGGAACTCTCGGGGTAGTCATTGAACGCAAAAGACTGCCACACGAAAAAGATAGCCTTGTTTGGTATTGCCAAAAATGTGATACAAAACTTTACAAAGAATATTTTCCGCTGACCGATATCACGAAAGATTTTAAGCCTGTGATCGATCGGTTTTACGGGAATCCCGAAAATAGCACTTGTAAATACTGTGGATATTATGAAAAACCAACGCATTGATATCCACACACATATCCTCCCCAGAGATCTCCCCAAGTGGAAGGAGAAGTTTGGGTACGGTGGTTTTGTTCAATTAGAACACCTCTCGGGCGGGCCTTCTTCTTGCCGCGCTAAAATGATGAAAGATGATGGGACTTTTTTTCGAGAGATTTCGTCAAACTGCTGGGATCCTCTAGTCCGGACAAAAGAATGTGATGAAAATAACGTAACTATGCAAGTTTTGTCCACTGTACCGGTTTTATTTTCGTATTGGGCAAAGTCTCAAGACGGTTACGATATTTCCCGCTTTTTAAATGACCACCTCGCTGAAGTTGTGATGTCTCATCCAACGCGGTTTATAGGACTGGGCACTTTGCCATTACAATCTCCCGCGCTTGCGATCAAAGAGCTCGAGCGATGTAAAAAAGAGCTTCGATTTGCTGGGGTTCAAATCGGAAGCAACGTCAATGGACTGAATCTCAACGACCCTAGATTTTTAGATGTTTTTGCTGCTGCCGAAGAGTTATCTGCCTCTATTTTTGTACATCCCTGGGACATGCTCGGCGCTGATCGCATGAAGCAATACTGGATGCCCTGGCTAGTTGGAATGCCAACAGAGCTTTCGCTTGCTATTTGTTCCATGATTTTTGGCGGTGTTTTAGAAAAATTTCCTCAATTACGAATCGCTTTTGCACATGGAGGCGGCTCCTTTCCAGGAACTTTTGGGAGAATTAGGCATGGATTTTACTCAAGACCAGATCTTTGCGCGATTGACAATCCGTATTCGCCAGAAAAATATCTAAAGCGCATTGTCGTAGATTCTCTCGTGCACGACCGGCATGCTTTTGAGTTGATCTTAAAGTTATTTGGCCCCTCTCAAATAGCATGTGGGTCTGATTACCCATTTCCACTGGGAGAGGCAAGACCAGGCGAATTGATTGAAAGCATGACAGAGTTATCTCAAAATGACAAAGAGCAGATGCTCTGGAGGACAGCTGAGAAATGGTTAGGGATGATGATATGAATAGTTTTAGAGATCATTTCCATTTTCCACTCCAAAAAAATGGAAAACCCTTTCTTTATTTTTGTGGCAATTCTTTAGGTCTTCAGCCTAAACAAACGGAGGCCGCCGTTCTAGAAGAACTAGAGAACTGGAAAAATTTTGGGGTCGAAGGACATTTTGAGGCTCGAATTCCATGGTATTCTTATCATGAGATTTTTGCTGCGCCTATGTCGCGAATCGTTGGCGCACTTCCATCCGAAGTGGTGATCATGAATGGCCTCACTGTCAATCTCCATCTCATGATGGTTTCTTTTTATCGACCTACTGTGACTCGTTATAAAATTCTAATCGAGGGAGGCGCTTTTCCATCAGACCGTTATGCAGTGAGATCCCAAGTTGATTTTCATTCCAGACTCACGGGCTTTAATCCAAACGAGGCTCTACTCGAAATTTTGCCTAGACCTGGAGAAAGTTGGATTCGAAAAGAAGACCTTCTAGAAAAGATTGAGAAAGAAGGAGAGACGATTGCACTCATTTTACTTGGGGATGTCAACTTTCTTTCGGGCCAGGCCTTTGATCTCAATTCTATTGCAAAAGCCGCCCATCAAAAGGGTTGTGTTTTTGGAGTCGACCTCGCTCATGGTGCTGGTAATTTGCCACTTAGACTTCATGACTGGGATGTTGATTTTGCGGTTTGGTGTTCTTACAAATACTTAAACGCTGGACCCGGTGGAGTTGCCGGTTGTTTTGTGCACGAGTCTCATTCTAAAAATTTTGACTTACCTCGGTTTGCCGGTTGGTGGGGATTTGATAAAGCAAAGCGATTTCAAATGTGTCCTGACTTTCAGGGTATGCAAGGAGCCGAAGGCTGGCAGTTGAGTAACCCTCCCATCTTACAGATGGCGGCTCTCCAAGCCTCTCTCAAGCTTTTTGATCAGGCCACAATGCCAGTTCTCCGTGCCATGAGTGAAAAACTCACAGGTTTTTTGGAAAAAAACTTGCAGGCTTTTGCACGGATTAAAATTTTGACCCCCACAAACCCTGCTGAGAGGGGAGCTCAGCTCTCGATTCAAATTCAGGGAGGCAGTCTTGAATTGTTAAATCTGCTAAAAAGTGAGGGCGTTCTTTGCGACTTTCGGGCTCCTGATGTTTTTAGAATCACTCCTGTGCCACTCTATAATACGCTCGAAGACATCGAACGCTTGACGGAGGTTCTTAAAAAAATTCTATGACCCATCGCCATGTCATTATTGGTGCAGGCCTTGTGGGCTCTCTTTTGAGTATTTATTTGGAGCGGGCAGGAAAGAAAACAGTCGTTTACGAAAAGCGTAAAGATTTGAGAAAAAACAAAACAAGCCGAATCGCGGGCGAAGGCCGATCCATCAATCTTGCTATTTCTGTCCGTGGAATTCATGCCCTAAAACAACTTGGGCTTGAAAAGGAAGTACTCGAACATTCGATTCCCATGAAGGGGCGCAAACTTCACGCCTTAGATGGAGAGGTGCAATTTCAACCCTATGGGGTCAAAGACGAACACGCCATTTATTCCATCTCACGGAGTTGGTTAAATGGCTTTCTCATGGACGAAGCGGAAAAAGCTGGAGTGACGCTGCACTTTGAAAAAGAGTTAAAGGCAATTGACTTAAAAAATCAGAAGATTTTTCTTGATCAGAAAACTCAAAGTGTTTTTCAGGACAGCTATACGACTTTATATGGTACGGATGGGGCAAGCTCCAAAGTGCGAAAAATTCTAGAAGAGCAAGGATTTTGCAATTCTCAGTCTGCCGAACTGACCCATGGGTATAAAGAATTCGTCATGGATGCGCAAGAATCGGGCACATTCCAAATGGAATCTGAGGGTCTCCACATCTGGCCTCGGGGGAATTTCATGCTGATTGCGCTTCCCAATTTTGATAAAAGTTTTACCTGCACCTTGTTTCTTCCGCATTCGACAGTCACGGACTCTGAAGCGCCTTCTTTTGAAAACTTAAAAAATGCTCCTGACATTGAGAATTTTTTTAAAACTTATTTTAATGATTTTGTCAGCTTTGTTCCAGACTTTATAGAGCAGTTTCGATCTCATCCAACAGGACACATGGTCACAATAAAATCCGAACGCTGGAGTGACCCTGCCAAAACGGTTTTACTCCTGGGAGATGCTGCCCATGCAATCGTTCCCTTTTTTGGACAAGGGATGAATTGCGGGTTTGAAGACTGTGAGGCCTTGCAGCAGCTGAGTTTTGAAGATTTTTTTAATTTAAGAAAACCCAATACCGATGCCATTGCAGACATGGCTGTCGAAAACTTTGCTGAAATGTCCGAAAAAACAGCGAGTCCTGATTTTTTATATCAAAAAAAAATCGAAAGAGAGATCCAGCAAAAATTTCCGAATCTCTATGTTTCAAAATATTCTTTGGTGAGCTTTTCTCGCACGCCTTATGTTGTCGCAAAAAAAATTGGGCAAATCCAAACTGATTTATTAGAGGCAATCAGCCGGGAAAAGAAAATCCCGAGTGAAATGGATTGGAAAGAAGTAGAACACCTACTCCATTCTAACCTCGAATTGACTCATCTTATGAAGCAAACGGCTCAGAATGGATCGAAGTTATGAACGCGGGTGGCCCTCTCAGGGATTCTTTCATAAAATCACTTTGGACCAGTGGAAGCAGGGATTTTAATCTCTTTGGTTGAGTGCTGACCGTTTCGAATGGACTTTGGGCGGGAACTAAAAATAATAGTGTACTTGTTTTAAAGTCCATGCTACTGTTCTCAAATTGTTAGATAACTGCTTCTTCAGAGTCTGCGGGCATAGTGCTCATATCCTCTTAAGTGGCTCCCAGTTTGATTAAGAGGAATTTATATGGGTAAAAAATTATATGTAGGTAATCTTCCGTTTACAGCAACCGATCAGGTTTTGACTGATACTTTTTCGCAATGTGGAACAGTAGAATCAGCTAAGATTATAATGGATCGTGAATCAGGTCGAAGCAAAGGTTTTGGTTTTGTCGAAATGTCGACAGAAGCCGAAGCTGCCAGTGCAATTAGCAAATTTAATGGTGCAGACTACGAAGGCCGTCAGATGACAGTCAATGAAGCCAAGCCAATGGCTCCTCGCGAAAATCGCGGTGGTTTTGGTGGCGGCGGCGGTGGTCGCGAACGTAGATATTAGTTCCGGAAAGTGGAAACATTTCAAGAATTAAGGCTTCCGAGCGCTATAGAAAAAGCGCTCGGAGCGATGCATTTTAAAAAACCAACCCCCATTCAAGCGCAGGCGATTCCGCTTGCTCTTTCTAAAAAAGATTTGATTGGTTGCGCACAGACTGGAACAGGCAAGACTGCAGCTTACTGCATTCCTATTTTGGTCAGTCTGATAAATTCACCAGGAAAAACAGCTTTGATCCTTGCACCTACGCGTGAATTGGCCCAACAAATCGAACTCTTTTGGAGAGAGTTTACTCGGTGTATTCCGGGTGTTCAGTCTGTGTGTCTGATGGGTGGTGCCCCGATGTATCGCCAAATGAAAAGCCTGTCAAAACGTCCTAGAGTTATTATTGCAACGCCAGGGCGTCTGCTTGACCACCTCAATCGAAGGTCAGTTCAGTTGTCTTCGACTATAGTTTTGGTGATCGACGAGGCAGATAGAATGTTAGATATGGGTTTTGCTCCACAGTTGGCGATGGTTTTACGTCATTTGCCAAAAGAGCGACAGACACTCCTGTTCACTGCCACATGGTTAGCGTCTCTAGATCAATTGAGCCAGAAGTACCTTCGGAGTCCGGTTCGCGTGACTGTCGGAAAAGTTTCGCAAGCTGCAACAGAGGTAAATCAGACTCTTGTTTCAACGACGATTCAAAATAAGAACGACACTCTGTTAGATGAACTGAATCAGCGACAGGGATCTATTTTAATTTTTACACGAACTCAATCTCGAACAGACCGGGTGGCTCGGTACCTTGCTTCCTATGGTGTAGCCGTAAATCGTTTGCACGGTGGGAGGACCCAGGGACAAAGAAATTCTGCGCTTTCTGCGTTTAGATCTGGGGAAATTCGAGTTTTGGTTGCAACTGATATTGCTTCTCGTGGCATTGATGTCATGCGGATTGCACATGTTATTAATTATGATCTTCCACGAGCTGCAGAGGATTACATCCATCGGATTGGTCGCACAGGAAGAGCTGGAATTGCAGGAGCTGCAGTTTCATTAGTGACCTCCGAAGACCGAAGCCAATGGCATGAGATCACAAGACTCCTGAAGAAAACGGGTTCCCAAATTCCACAACTTGCTCTGGCCCAGAGCAAAACTCAGAACAAACCTGCCCTCTTGCTAAAAACCATTTAAGCGAGTAGATAAAAGACGGAAAGCAGGGATCCGGACTTATGAGAGTAAAAGGAGGCCGGCACCTCATCCAAGAAATGCTCGAATTCTCTGCTAGGCATCAAATTACGGCAAAAACAGAGCTTTTTGCGTGGGATGAAGTTAATTTTGCAATTGAAAAAGTAAAGCAAAATCAAGTGAGATTTAGAGCAGTTCTAAGGTATCCTGCATGAAAATACCCCCTCAGAGTGTTTTAAACTTTAGAGCCCAATATCAGAAGGAGAGTATCCCTTCTTATTATAACGGTATTGCTCACCTCGCTTTTACTCTCAGTATTTGGGGATCGGCGCTGATTTATTGTATTTACTCGATCAAAAATCCAACTTCGCAGGAGTGGTTAGTCATCCCGTGTACATTTTTATTTTCAAATTTTGTAGAATATTTTTTTCATAGATATCCCATGCACCGAAAAATGCCATTGATGTTCGAAATATTTAAACGCCACACTTTAGAACACCATCACTATTTTACGCATGACCTCATGGAGTTCGAAAATACTCGAGATTTTAAAATGGTGCTTTTCCCTCTTTTTTTAATCCTTATTTTCTTTGGGATTTTGATAGTGGGTACGGGTCTTTTTGTTGGAGTTCTTTTTAGCCAAAATGCGGGCTACTTTTATAGCGCTACTGGGATTTTTTATTTTTTGAACTACGAAATTTTACACTTAGCCTATCATACCCCCAAGACAAAATTTCTGAGTCGCATCCCTTATTTGGAATCCCTCAAAAAGCTTCACCAAAATCATCACTGTCTAAAATACATGTCTCATAAAAATTTCAATATCACGTATCCAATTTTTGATTGGATTATGGGCACAAAGAATATGACTAACTCCACTTTTTCACCGCATGAAATAAAATGACAACGGGGCTGAGAAAACCTAAATAGGTATGAATAGCTCCCCAAAGGCTCTCAGAAGTGTAAAGAGTTCCAAGCGCTGAAGCCGTAAGAACAAATAAAATAATTAAATTGCCAGACCCAGAAAAAAGCTTGGGCTTCGCTTTTGCTTTTAAGCTTGGAAGCACGTGACCTTTGATCATATACCCTATACCAAGGATAACAAAGTAGGTCAGACCTGTATGAAAGACTCTTGTCCAATACTCCAGGGGATGATGTTGTTCGCCGACGGGAGATGTGATTCTGAGATAGCGGCTAAAAATAAAAAGAGCGGCCCCTGAGAAATAGGTCCATAAAGCGATCCAGCCAAGCACGTGCTTTTCTTTTTTTCTGATTTTCACAAATGGAGACTCACTTCGGCCTGATATTCTGCTGCAAGTCTTTGAGCTTTGTGTGTAGGTAAAAGTAGCACTACTTTTGTAAGTGCATCGGCAATGATGCACTTTTCAGCGCGAACAGTGACTGTTTTTTTTGAATGCAGAAGTTTTTTTTGTTGAATCTGAACGTAGGGAGAAAGTAAGAGCGTGCTTGAGGTGGCTAAGGCTTCATTTTTTAGGAGAGAGTATTTTAATAAGGGCTGAATTTTTGTGCCCAAACGGACATACACAGGATGTAGTTTTTTTCCAAAAACGCGCAAGTCTCCGCCAGCGTTGACACATCCGGATAGGTTAGGTAAATTATTTTTAAGCATGGCTGTTGCACAGTCCACAGCGTAGCCTTTTGCAATCCCCCCTAAATCAATCTGAACGGGAAGGATGCGCCTCGCACGATCGTTGTCTAATTCAAATCCTTCTTCCGAAAGGTAGTTCCAGGTTACTTTTTTTCGGGTTCCTGGAAGAAACCCCCAAAAAATGAGAGGGCCTGCTGTTGCAACGTTAAATTGGCCTTCGCTTTTACGCTGAAGCTCCAATGAAAGGGTCAATACCTCAGTGAGCTGTGGAGAAATGGGTCTCCATTGGTTGACAGGTGTGTGATTTAGATTTGACAGTTCACTTTGTGGGTCATGGAAACTCATAAGTTTATTGATTTTTTCAATTTCTAAATATGATTTATTTATTATATCTAAAGCCGTTTTTCGAGAGCAGCCAGAAATAGAAATACCGACATAGGTGCCAAGCATAGGGCGGCACCTGTTATAAACGATCTCTGATGATTTCATAGGTTCGAAGTAATCTTCGGATGCCTGAGGTGACGTGAGCCGAAGAAAGTGTTCCTCCACTGATATTGACAATATCTTGAGTGAGTTTTAGAGGTGCTGCAGCAGTTTTTCCAATAAACTGGTTTTTCCACTCGGGCCTAATGACCCCTTGGCCGTAGGTTTCTCGATAGTCCATGATTTCAATTCCTCTGATTTTTTGATCAGAAATGCCTACGGCATAAGTGATAAATTCGTGTTTACCTAATACTTGATCGACGAAAAGCACATCTTTCTTGGTGTTAGTCCAAAGAGTGAGCGAAGGATTTCTGACTCTTTCTCCGGATTGATTTTCGATCTTTTTAATTTCTTCTGGAGTCAAAGTTATTGTTTTTTTGGTGAGTTTGAATGCAGGGAAGATTGCGTGCAGGGCTTGATCTTCGCTCAAGTACACCTGAGAATAAGCCACAAGTGGAATGACATGAGATGCCGCGAGAAATCCAAAGGATGTTTTAGAGAAGCTCCCAGTTTTCAAAGATTAATTCCAAATTTAAAACGGATTTCGAATTTTTCGTGTTGACCCAAATGCCTTGAGTTATCTGAGACTTTGACTCCATCTGCGCCAACACCAAGGTCTTGTGGGCTTCCCATAATCTGAGGTAGCACGGTGAGGTTTGCCCACCAGCCTTGCGTTCCGTAATGAATATTGGGTCCAAGAAAAAATGCAGAGTGTTCTTGCTTCCCTAAATCCATGTTTGGAAATTCACGGTGATTTCGAAACTCTAAACCCAGCGACCAGTTCTCTCTAAAACGATACGAAGTACCCATCGTCCACTCAAACCAAAGTTCTTTCTTCCCAGCTCCCTCCCACTCTGGCTCAAACATGATATTTGAGGCAAAAACAAGAAGGTCGTCTAAGAAGTTTTTTTGCCCTATGAGACGGAATTCTAGGGATTTTTCTGGGAGAGGTTCGCCTGTCATATGATCCCTGATGCTGATTTCAGGTTCTACATAGACAGACAGGCCAAATCCATCGAGGTAGGGACTCAGTAGCCTATATTTAAATTCAAGCGAAACACAATTAAAGTCAAAACTTGAACGATTGGGGAGATCCTTACTTACATCCTCTGGGTCATAGACATTGTTTAAGCTCAGATAACCTGATTTTAAATACAACGCGCCACTGAGACGATCTGTAATTCCATATTCGATTTCGTTTTTAAGGTCCAAAGACAAGTAGGATCCACGTGCTTTTCCACTTCGGAGGGTTTGGGATTGTTCGTACTCCCATTGCCCTTTGGGCAAGGACTCTGTGGTGTAGAGGTAGCTAAATAAAGATTCGTCTGCCCAGGTATTTGTGGATAGGGCAAGTCCAAATAAAAAAAACACTGTTTTCCATTGATGATTCATTTTTATAAACCTCCATGAGCTGATCACAAGACCAAGTCTCATTAAATATAATGAGACCAAGTCTCATTAAATATAATGAGACTTGGTCTCATTTTATAAAACCCCTGTCAAGAGTCATTTTGATATGGTAAAGCTACTACCCATGAAGAAGCTTCCCTGTGGCCGTCCTTTGGGTCATGATGCTAAGCAAGGTGTCCAGCTGCTCAATAGACTCCTCAAAAAACTAGCAGCTTTTGTCGAAAAAAAAGGCCTCAATCGGAGCCAAGCTCGCGAAAAAATTTTAGAAACTATTGTCAAAGAAGCAAGGCATTTTCGGGCACAAGATCTTTTAGAACGGCTTCAGAAACGTTATCCAGAGGTGGGCAAAGCGACTTTGTATAGAAACTTGCCTGTTTTAGTAGAGTCTGGGCTCATTCAAGAAGGACCCATGGGTCCCCACGGTAATGCCCTTTATGAGCTTTCGGAGGATCGGCACCACGATCATATTGTCTGTATGGATTGTGAGCAGATTTTCGAATTTCATAATGATTTCATCGAACAAAAGCAAACCCTGATATCAAAAAAAATGGGTTTTACTCTGCGGGATCACCGCCATGTTATTTATGCGTCATGTGATTATCTGAATGGCAATGATTTGAGAAAATGAGTGATTTGAAGAGGGCATTATTTCGAATCAATTGAGGCACTGGACGGAGTGTTTTGGGGAGTCTCTGGGTTTGATGCATTATTTTGCTTTTTGTCATGTTCGGTGATGCTGCTTATTTCGGCAAAGTTTGGAGCTTTTCCAAAATATTTTTGGACGAATTCCAATAGCGGTATCTGATTTTGTAGAGAAGTGTTTATTCCTTCGCTAGAGTCTAAGTTTTTAAGTGCATTTTGAGAAAGCCATTGTGCCTGGCCTTCGGGTGTGAGCGTGCGAAGGAAGATTTCTTTTCTTAAGTTTTTTAGAGTGGAGCCATCTAATAAGTAAAGTTCGTCTTCTCCTTTTGCAAATGGAATTTGTTCTGGATGGGTGCGACTCAATGAAAATAAATAATCAATGATATTAGAAAAATTTAATTCTATGTGATTTGTTCTTGCCATATCTTCAATCAAAAAAAGCCTCTCCTTAAGTTCATCATAAGCCCAATCTGGGGCGAGACCCAGAGGCATGATGTCAGTTAAAATAGATTGCATAGTAGCTATAGCGTCTCGGTTAGAGGTGGGTGCGAGACTTTGTTTTGGATTGAGTTTTGATGATTTCCAAAGTTCCTTGAGAGCTTCTGGATTTGTTTTTGCATTTGCCTCAAGAAAATCTGAGATAAGGCTTCGAGTGGTGGGATTGCTATTTGGATTTCGTAAGAGTTGTCCGAGCAGGGAGATTCCATCTTTGTCGATTGGGGTAGTTTTTTTTCTAGGAGCAGATTGAGAATGTTGTTTTGATTCTGATTTGGATTATCATTGATTTCTTTTGCTAGTTTAAAAATAAGTATTGGAGTGTGATTAAAATTTGTGAGGGCTATTGTTGCAGCATGTCGGACATCCAAGATAGGAGCATTTTTGGCGAGATCGACTAAAGTAGGAATAGTGCTTGGGTCATTCTAACTGTCCCTGCCTTCTTAAAATCTTAATTGCCATCTCTCGAACTTGAGAGTTTGGATAGAGAACATTTTGAGCAAGCAGTGTCACGGCCCATGGAGTCGGCTTTAAAATACTGAGTCGATCAAGGGCGGCCAGTCGAGAGGTTATCAATACACTATCAAATACGCCAAAAGATATTGAGAGTGGTTTGCCGTATTCTAGGTATCTTAATGATTTTTCTATTTTGTTTTGTTCTTCTGGTGAGATTTCGTCTGCTAAAAGAGGAGGTGTAAAACAACTAAAATAAAAAATCTCTAAAATCAGTATTAAAAATTTAAAACGCTTAAGGGACATAGTTTGTCCTCACTCCTACCTTAAAATGAAAGCAAGGTATATGCCAAAGCAGGGCTTTTTTAATGTTTTAAATCAAGACTTAGGCCGCTGAAATATAAGCAATATTTGTATAAATATTTTCTAGCCACAATTGTCGCACAATCCTGTTGTCTAAGTACTTCGTGAGTGCTCAAGAAGTAGACAGTCCGATGAAAATTTTGTCATTTTTTTGTGACCAAGCCAATTTGTCAGTGTTAATTATCAAACGATTTTGAGGTAATTTCAAAAGTATTTTCAGTAAATTGCTCCACAGTGGAGTGGGTATTGGTGCAGTTGCAAAGAGGCAAAGCTTGAGACTTGCCGAGCATCCAGTAACCATCGTTTACAAAGTTTACAGAAGGCATTTTAAAATTTATTAGGTTTTTGGGTGAGCTATTTTTGTATAGGGAGTGGGCCGCGTCCCGAAGGCCTGAGTGCGCCCTTAAATTGGACAGTTCTGAAGTAG
>CAZBEI010000002.1:0-38562 GCA_964490895.1 uncultured Bdellovibrio sp.
TTTTTCCGGGGTGGGTGGATGCTCCTCAGATAGCTAGCTTAATGGAGGTATCTTTGGCTGGAATTGCGCCCTATGTCGAAAATTCGACCATGACCCTTCCAAATAAGCCTTTTGAGTATTTTGCAGGAAGTCTCCCTGTTATTTCTACAATTAAAGGAGAATTATCCCAGATTTTAGAGAGAAATAATTGTGGGTTTACTTATTTTGCTCCTTCTGTAAAAGAATTTTCTGATATTGTTTGCAAACTGATAGAGAATCCATCTCAGTGTAAAGAAATGGGGATTCGTGCTAGAGCACTTTTGGAAAAAGATTATGCGATGGAAAATATTGTTGGAAAACTTGAATTGCATTTAAAAAGGGTAATACATGCCTAAAATTTTGATCACCGGCGGAGCCGGCTTTGTTGGCTCACAACTTGCTTTTATGTTTAAATCTGATGACCCAAAGTGCGAGGTCACTGTACTGGACAATTTAAAACGAAGGGGCTCTGAACTCAACCTTCCAACCCTGAAGGACAGAGGGATCCGTTTCGTGCATGGGGACATTAGGCAACCCTCGGATCTCACAGATCTCGAAGAAAATTTTGATCTCTTGATCGAAGCTTCTGCAGAACCCAGTGTTTTAGCTGGGGTACAGGGCTCACCAGCCTATGTCATTCAAACGAATCTGGTGGGGACTTTGAACTGCCTAGAGTATGTGCGGAAAAAAGTAGGAAAGCTGATTTTTTTGTCTACCTCAAGAGTTTATTCTCTCAAGGCGCTCTCGCAAATTGCTCTCAAGGAGGGCGCCACAAGGTTTGAGTCTCCCTCTTTACGTGGGATTTGCGAAGATTTTCCCACTCAGACAGCGCGGTCGTTTTATGGCGCATCAAAATTAGCCTCTGAGATGATGATTCAAGAATATGCGAACCAATATGGCATGGAAGCCATTATTAACCGCTGTGGGGTGCTCTCGGGTCCTGGTCAGTTTGGAAAAACAGATCAAGGCGTTTTTACCCTTTGGGTGGCCAACCACCACTTTAATCTACCACTTCAGTATACAGGCTATGGAGGAGAGGGAAAACAAGTCAGAGACCTTCTCCATCCGCGTGATTTGTACGCCCTGATCCAAAAGCAAATACCACAGACAAAGAAGTTTTCAGGAGAGGTGTTTAATGTGGGTGGGGGTTTAGAGATCTCTACTTCTCTCAAAGAATATACGGTGCTATGCCAAGAGGCGACTCATAAAAAAATCACCATCGGACAGCAAAAGGACACCCACTCCGTCGATATCCCTTGGTACATTACGGACAATACAAAAGTTTCGGGAGCTTTCGATTGGCAACCCAAGATCAAAGCCCCTGAAATCGTCAAAGAGATCGCTGCTTGGATCGCTAAAAACGAGGCTCAGTTGCGGTTTTTATTTTGCTAATGGCATGTTGACATGGCATAAATAATGCCATAAAATGGGAGCATGTCTAAAATAAAAAATTTTCATGTCCCACTTCCAAGTAAAACCTATTTAGAGCTCAGAAAAGTATCGGATGATTTAAGTCAGCCAGCAACAAAAATTGTCAAGGTCCTCATTGAGTTATGGTTAAAAGGCAAAAAAAGGCAATTCATTCATCAGGGAGTTCTAGACTATGCAAAAGCTCATGCTGGAACCAAGGCAGATCTGGATTTTGAATTGGAAGGTGCTGCAGTCGAAGAGCTCCTTGCAAAGAAAACTTAAAATGAAGCGAGGAGAAATTTATTGGGCTCTTCTTATGCCTAGGTCTGGTTCAGAACAAAAGGGCCGGCGGCCGGTCCTTATTGTTTCGCATGATGGATTTAATGAGGTCCCCGAGTGGTGTTCTATTATTGTGATCCCGCTCTCTACTTCATCAAAACAAGCTTCCAGAGGACCGACAGCGATTACTTTATCTAAAGGCGCAGGGGGATTGCCTCAATCTAGCGTTGCACTCTGTCATCAAGTCACTACGCTAGATCGCTCTAAACTTGTGCAGAGAATTGGAATGCTTTCGAAATCTTCAATGAGTGAAATTGAGGTGGGCATAAAGATCGCCATGGGGATGGACTCAAACAGTTGATGTTTTTTCTAGTTCGATTGTCTTACTTCGCCTCTTAGTGTAAATCTGAGTGTTCTATGTCTCTTGCCAAAAGCTACGAACCACAAACCTTCGAAAAGCGCATCTATGAGTTTTGGGAAAAAAAGGGATGTTTCCAAGCAAAAGCCGAAAATGCGCCAAGTCAAAGCTCCTTTTGCATTGTCATCCCGCCCCCCAATGTCACGGGAGTTCTCCACATGGGGCATGCGCTTAGCTATGGCATCGAAGATATTTTAATCCGTTGGCGCAGGCAATGTGGGGACAACACACTTTGGCTCCCCGGCACCGATCATGCGGGCATTGCCACCCAGGCTCAAGTCGAAAAACAAATCGCCAAAGAAGGCAAAGGCCCCACTGGGCGTCCCCTCACGCGACATGATTTGGGACGCGAAAAATTTTTACAAAGAATATGGAAATGGAAAGAAGATCACCATGGAGTCATCACTTCGCAGCTCCGGCGACTAGGGTCGTCCTTAGATTGGAGCCGTGAGCGATTTACAATGGACGACGGGCTCTCTCTGGCAGTGAGAGAAGTTTTTGTCAGGCTTTTCGAAGAAGGCCTCATCTACCGTGGCAACCGAATCATCAATTGGTGCCCAAGGTGTGTCACTGCGCTTTCTGACCTTGAGGTGATCCCCACTGAGCGAAAGGGCCATTTGTGGCATATTTCTTATCCCATAGATGGAGAACCAGGAAGTTTTTTGACCCTTGCGACCACAAGACCTGAAACGCTTTTAGGTGATTCCGCCGTGGCCGTTCATCCCGAGGACGAACGTTACAAGAGCTTTCATGGAAAAAAAGTTCTTTTGCCTCTCTTAGGTAGACCTATCCCGATTCTTGCAGACCCCTATGTAGATCGCACCTTTGGAACTGGGGTGCTCAAAATCACGCCCGCTCATGATTTTAATGACTACGAAATCGGGCGCAAGCATGCTTTGCCCACAATCAGTGTCATGGGACAAGACGGTAAAATCACAGCCGCTGGCGGCCCTTATGCTGGACTCAAATTTCAAGAAGCGAGAGAAAAAATCCTCGAAGACTTAAAAGCACAGGGACTCTTAGCTAAAGTCGAAGATCATCTCCACAAAGTAGGGCTTTGTGAACGCTGCGAGCATACTGCTGAGCCCGTTATTTCTCAGCAGTGGTTTGTCAAAGCCGAGCTTTTAGCCGTACCAGCTATCGAAGCGGTAAAATCAGGCGCCACGGAGTTTACCCCAAAAAACTGGGAAAAAACGTATTTCGAATGGATGAATAATATTCGAGACTGGTGTATTTCGAGGCAACTTTGGTGGGGGCATCAAATCCCGGCTTGGTACTGTAAGAGCTGCAATGCCACACATGTCGCACGCGAGGCGCCTAGAGAATGTAGCCAATGCCAATCCACCGAGCTTATACAAGATCCCGATGTGCTTGACACTTGGTTTAGTTCCGCGCTTTGGCCTTTTTCTACTTTAGGTTGGCCCGAAAAAACAAAAGAGCTCCAGACTTTTTATCCCACTGCAATTTTAGAAACTGGATTTGACATCATCTTTTTTTGGGTGGCCCGTATGATGATGATGGGGCTCCATTTTATGGGCCAAGTCCCCTTTAGAAAAGTTTATCTTCATGCCATGGTTCGCGACGAAAAAGGCGAAAAAATGTCTAAATCTAAAGGCAATGTGATTGATCCACTGGTTGTGATGGATCAACATGGGGCGGATGCTCTCCGGTTTACTTTGGCCGCAATGTCTGGACAAGGTAGAGACATTAAGCTTTCGCTCTCAAGAGTGGAAGGCTATCGAGGATTTTGCAATAAACTTTGGAATGCAGTGAAGTATTTTCATTTTCAAAAAGAAAATTTTCCAGGAGTGGAGATAGAAAATAAAGATACCCAAAAGACTTGGCCAACGACATGGAGCAACCGTTGGATTTTGTCTCGGTTTCAAACAGCCTGCGAAACAGTGACAAATGGTCTTGAAAATTTTGAACTCAACGAATCGTCACGGGCCTTATATGAATTTATTTGGAACGAATTTTGTGATTGGTACATTGAGCTCTCCAAAGTCGAATTGCGATCAAATCAAGACACACAGAAGGAAACTTTAGAGACATTGTATTTTATTTTGGACCACACCCTTCGTCTGTCTCACCCATTTTTACCTTTTGTCACAGAGGAGCTCTGGCAATCTTTAGGGAAACAAGGGGTTTTGATGTTACAGCCCTATCCTAAAAAAGATCCAGCTCGTGTGGACAAAGAGGCTGAGAAGAAAATTTCTGATCTCAAATCTATTGTAGAAGCGATCCGAAACTTTAGGGGCGAAAATAACATTTCTTCGAAGATAAAATTTCCTGTTCAGTATAGTTCTCAAAATACAAAGACCGTTGAACTCATTTTAGCTTTTTCGGATCACATTACTGCTCTGACCCAAATTGAAGGCATGGTTCAAGCTTCTTCGACGAAAACTAATTTAAAAACGGCTGCATTGTTATTGCCAGAGCTTAATCTTGAATTGCAGATTGCTTTAGAAGGCTTAGTGGACTCAAAAGAAGAAACCGAGCGACTCCAAAAAGAACTGAGAAAACTAAACGAAGATCTTTTATTTGTTCAAAATAAACTCAAAAAAGAAAGCTTTGTGCAAAAAGCACCCGCTGCTTTAGTTCAAGCTGAAAAAGAAAAAGAACAAACCCTGTCTACCAAGATCAAAGAAATGACGGCAGCTTTAGATCGTTTAAATTAAAAAACCTTGTCAATAAAAAAGATAGGATATTTTTAGCAAAAAAACCAACCAAACTATGTTATTCACTATCTATGTCCTTAGTAAACCTAGAAGCCATGAGGCCCCAGCTTTTGCAAGAGGTGATCACTCAGACTGGGCAGGATTTTTCTGGCAGCCAACTTGATTTACTTTTGAGTGAGGCTCTCTATTTAGAGCGCTTTCGTTTACACAGAAACCCTCCGGGTTTCTTTACAAGAAGTAGATTTAAAAAAGATTCTCAGCTTTGGAAAAAAATTCAATCTGGATTGCTTGAGTCGTCTGTTCAAGTGGAACGTAAGGCTTTATTAGATCTAGTCCTTCGTCACTATGCCGAAGAAATTGGAGGACACTTTGATCCAGTGGTTTATAAGTTAGCCACTCATACGGTTCCTTTTGGGTTTAATTGGCTCTTTAATGCAGCCAGTGTAAAGCGTTTTTTGCCCTGGGGCATGAAAGAAGACTTGCAATCTAAACTCCATGTTTTGGGTGAGGTCGCCTGGCTTAAAAAACTTTCTCAAAAAGGAACTGTGCTCTTAGTTCCGACTCATCAAAGCAACTTAGACAGCGTCCTTGTGGGCTATGTGATTTATTTGATGGGGCTTCCCCCATTTGCCTACGGTGCAGGGATTAACTTATTTTTAAATCCAGTGCTAGGTTTTTTTATGTCACGTCTGGGGTCGTATACGGTCGATCGTCAAAAATCCAATCTTATTTATAAACAACTTCTAAAAAATTATAGCGCTCGGATTTTAAGAGAAGGGATGCACTCTGTTTTTTTTCCAGGCGGTGGACGCGCTCGGAGTGGCGCAATTGAAAGCAAAGTAAAGCTAGGCCTCTTGGGAACGGCGCTTGAAGCAGAACTCGAAAACTGGAAAACTGGAAAGCAAAATCCGCGTATTTTTATTATACCCATGGTCACCAGCTATCATTTTGTTTTAGAGGCCAGTTCTTTGATCGAAGATCATTTGGCAGAAAGTGGAAAACACCGGTTTATTATGACAGATGATGAGAGTTGGCACTCTCTCAAAGTCCTTGGTTTTTTTTGGAAATTTTTTTCCTCTCAAAGTGCAGTGACCATGCGGATTGGAAAGCCTTTGGATATTTTCGGAAATTTTGTAGATGAGGAGGGGCATTCCATAGGGCAAAATGGAGCTGAGATTGACCCCAAGCGCTGGCTCACGACCTGTGGTGAGCTTAAAAGTGAGCCCAAACGAGATCAGGAGTATGTCCGTGAGTTGGGAGAAAAAATCGTGGAGCGTTTCCATTTCGAGAACACCGTTTTAAGTTCTCATTTAGTCGCTTTTACTTTATTTGAGAGCCTGCGGAAAAAGTACTCTGATTTAGACCTCTACCGATTTTTAAGAATTACACTTTCTCAGCGAGCCATTTTGCACGAAAAATTTTTACTAGAGGCTGAGACTGTTTATCAAAAAGTTCGTCAAGCTCATGATAGTGGAAGGCTCTACCTGAGCGAATTTTTATTGACTGCGGATACTCAAACATGGGTACAAGAGGGAGTGAGTAATTTGGGTGTTTTACATGATGCAAAGGTGGTCTCAAGCGACGGCAAAAGTGTTTGGTCAGACGACATGAACCTCCTTTTTTATTATAGAAATCGGTTGTCAGGATATGGATTCTAAGAACGAGTTTTGGAAAAAATCGTGTGTCGCAGTTTTAGGAGGAGGGAGTTGGGGCACCCTTTTAGCAGAAGGGGTCTCTAAAAATGTACAGAGTGTCAGGCTTTGGGTTTCGCGTGCGGAACAAGCAAGTCAGATTAACTCGACACGGATCAATCAATCCTATCATCCCCAATTGCATTTGAATTCCAATATTCAAGCTTTTCATGAAAAGGAAAGAATTTTTGACAGAGGTGGAGTCCAAGCTGTGATTTGGGCACTTCCTTCGAGTGTTTGCCGACCTTTGGCGCGCGAGATGGCACCTTTTTTTCAAGGCGACGAAGTTCTCATCCACGCCACCAAAGGGATCGAAGAGGGAAGCCTTAAAAGAATTTCTCAAATTCTAAGAGAGGAAATTTCTTGTCCCCGTATTGGAGTGTTGAGTGGTCCTAACCTCGCAAATGAAGTGGCCAGAGGAGAGCCTGCTGCAACGGTGGTGGCTTCGCGTTTTGACGAAGTCGTGGAGGCGGGGCAAATCCTCTTTAGCTCAGAAAAAATGCGAGTCTATGGTGTCAAGGATATCGTGGGAGTGGAGTGGGCAGGGACCTTAAAAAATATCCTAGCCATTGCGGCAGGCGCACTAGATGCGCTTAAATTGGGTTGGAACACCAGAGCAATGATGATGACCCGAGGCCTAGCAGAGATGGTCCGGTTTGGATGCAAAATGGGCGCAGAAAATGCTACTTTTTTAGGATTAGCCGGAATTGGCGATTTGTTAGCCACCAGCAGCAGTTCTCTCAGCCGAAACTATCGTGTAGGATTTGGGATGGCACAAGGAAAGAAACTTAAAGACATTTTAGCTGAATTGGGAAGCGTGGCAGAGGGAGTCATGACGACTAAACATATTTGGAAATTTGCCAAGGCTCATGAGATCTACATGCCCATTACCCAAGGAGTTTATCAGCTCTTGTATGAGGATCGCAGTGTAAAGGAAATATTGATTGAATTGATGCAGCGGCCTTCAATGAAGGAGTAAAGGGACAGCTCCTAATTCGGATATTTGAGATAATAAACATCCGGTAAATTGCGGCAATGTTCTTCGAGATCCAAGCCATATCCCACTAAAAACTGGTCGTCGATGGTACGGCCGACGTATTTGACTGGGACATCCACCACTCGTTTAGAGGATTTATCCAATAAGGTGACAATCTCGACCGAAGCAGGGCCTGCATTTTTGAGGCGTTCGTAGAGAAACTTTAGGGTTCGTCCACTGTCGATGATTTCCTCTACAATGAGGAGGTGTTTGCCTTTCACATCAAATTGAATGTCTTTTAAAATCGAAACAGTGCCACTTGAGGTGAGCGCTTTTCCGTAGCTTGAGAGCCTGACAAACTCAATGTCGACATCTATTTTTAAATGTCTGACAAAGTCGGCTATGAAAACAATGGCACCTTTGAGGACAGTGACTAAAATGACTGATTTACCCTCATAATCTCGATTGATTTGGTTGGCTAAAGATTGAACGATGGCGTCTATCTCATGTCGGTTCAAGTATTTTGTAAAATTCTTATCATCCAGTGGGAGTAGTTTTGAGATTTCAGTCATAACTTACTTATTTTAAAACACAAATAGAGGTTTTAATCAATTTTAATGTGGGAGTTGCCATCACCCCTGTTTGCTGTCTGCGGGGACAAACTCAAAATCTACATATTTATGAATCTTCCTAAAGTCAGATTCGTTTTCTGTTACCACAAGTGCGTTATTTTCTTTTGCGCTGAGTGCGATCAAGAGATCCCATGTCAAGCGACGGCGTACTCGTGGCTCAAATCCATGTTCATCAGTCATCCTTCTCATCACCTGACCGGCAACTATGAAATTGTCATCAGAAAATCCTATTAGAGGAATAGCTTTTTGGTGCTGTTTTAAAATATTTTCCTCGGCTTTTGTTCGCACACCTGCCCACAGTTCCATGAGTACGATTTTATTGACAACGTATAAATAGGCCCCCTGAAGAAATCTTCCAACCTTGTATTCGTATTTTGGAGAACGCAGTAAATTGATATAGACATTAGAATCAAAGAAAACCGAATCAGGCTTTGTTGTGCTCATCAGTGAAACCTTCCCAGCTGCTTTTACCGGAAGTTTTACGAAAAATTTCAATCGCTCGGCGATTGTTGATAATATTTCTCAGAGCCATTTCAACCGTAGCCGTGACCTCTTTTTGGCCCAGAATTTTTTTTGCCTCATTCAACATCTCTTTGTCCAGCCTCATGTTTATACTGTGTTTTGCCATAAATAACTCCTCAACTGTAGATACAATAATATAATAATGTATCTACTGTGTCAATAGCTTTTTTGAGCAAAATCTGACTTTTTCAGCAGAATCTAAGGGCTCGTCAATAAATAAATGCTCATTCCTACGAGCCCTGAGTAGGGTCAGTTTGAGATATTTTTTATAAGTGAGACCAATCTTCCTGTCAAATAATGGGGAATTGTAATGAGTGGGATTTTTCTTTTTCCTGGAAAATTAGGCAGCGAAGCGACGTAGTTTTTGTTGATCTCGGGTTTTTGATTGCTGATTTTGATAAGATGAGATGCATTTTTTTCAAAAAGGGCAAAGCTGTTTAAAGATTGATTTCTCCCTTTGTTCAACTTGACATCGATCCCCAATAAGCCTGGAGATCGCAGGCAGAACTCAAGCTCAGCCCGATTTGCTGATTTCCAATAAAAAAGATCATCTCGAGTCGTGAGCTGATGAGTCAACTCGTTTCCAACAAATGTTTCGCACAGGGTGGCTTGGCTGTGTTCTCCCCAGACACTTCCGAGCAGGTCAGATCCATTGAGGAGATAATTTGTAAATCCACAGTCAAACAATATATATTTAGAAAGATCCTGTTCGAGGGTATAAAGACGGACTTTGTGCGCCACTCTGGCACCCACTGTTTTTGCCACCAGTTTTTGTGCTTCTCTTTTTCCTGCATGTTGTACCTGAAGGTTTGAAAATTTTAGCGTATTCATCGATAAGCGGGCTAGTTTTCGCAAAACATCTTCGTATTCATACAGTTTTGATTTTTCTCCCAGTATTGCTTTTATATTCTCTTCGATCGAAATGGCGAGATCCTTGATGAGATCAGGCAGGCTCAAGCCGTCCGATTGGGGTTCTAGATAAAGATCAACCAGCCTGGGGATTCCACCTAGGCGAAGATAAGTTTGGAAACTCTCACTGAGTTGCTGATGAAAGAAATCCGTAATGGATCGGGAATCAAGCGTGATTTCATTGTATAATTTGAGCTGCTGGTGGGAGCTTTTTTTTTGTTCTAATGCCCATAAAAAATCAGAAAAGCTGATTGGAAAGAGATCAAAATAGTGTTTTCTTCCAGTAGCAGCATTTTTTACAGAGATATTTTCAAGATTGGAGCCTGTATAGACAATCTTAAGTTTTTCTGAAAAAGCTGCGAGGCTTTGAATGGCTTCCATTGCAATAGGATGGTGGTCCACTTCGTCCACAAAAATAAAAACGGGAGATTGTGCATTAGGATGTATTTTTTCTATGTTTTTCAAAAACTCTTCACCTGCGGGTGAATGTCCGAAAAAATCTCTTCCAAAATATTCAATACCTTGAACTTTAAACCGGCTTGGGTAGAGTAAATTGACATAAACTTGAGGGTAGCTTTTCAGTGACTTAAAGGCTTCTAAGACAAAAGAGGTTTTTCCAACCTGCCTGGCTCCCTGAAGCAAGAGCACTTGATTTTGAAGACCTTTGAGCCTTTTTATAAATTGCTCTTGTTTGGTGGTGCGATCTATCCACATGGCTTGTCCTTTATTGGTATCTAAAATTTCTAATACTAGACAATCTCAATATAGAATACTGCCAATATCTAGTAAAATCAATATTAAAAATTCACCGCGCTAAGGCATTTTTTTTGTATCAGAAAGATTGGCTGTGTCTGCAGCAGGAGGGTCAATCCTCTTAAATTTGGCTTCTTCTACCCCAGAAATTGCGTCCTTGAAGTTTTTGATGGCTTTGCCTAAAGTATTCCCAAGTTCAGGGAGGCGTTTAGGTCCAAAAATGAGAAGCACTATGCCTAAGATAAGAAGGTGTTCCCCGGAGATTCCAAACATGGCTGGTTTATATAAAGCACTAAGCTTCTTGTCAATTGTTGTTTATTTTAGTCCCTTTTCCACAAAAGCAGAAGAAATCCACCCGCGTGGACAAAACATCTATCAAAGTGTCACAGGTGACGACTCTGAAGAAGATCGCAATCGTTGGGATCAAAAGTACAAGACTAAAACCTATATCTTCGGAAAAGAGCCTGCCGCTTTTTTGAGAGAAAACATAGGGCTTCTTTCTGTCGGGCGTGCGCTCGACATTGCAATGGGAGAGGGCAGAAATGCGATTTTTTTAGCCCAAAAAGGTTTCTCTGTAGACGGAGTGGATATTTCGGAAGTGGCTTTGAAAAAAGCAAAAATGCTGGCTAGAGAAAACCATGTCTCAAGCCATGTCAATACGATCAACGCAGATTTAAACCACTACACGATTAAACCCGAGAGCTACGAGGTGATTGTCAACTTTTATTACCTCCAACGCAGTCTCATTGCTGAAATTAAAAAAGGATTAAAAAAACGTGGGGTGGTGATTTTCGAGTCCTACACCGAAGACCAGCTTAAAAACAAAGAGGGCCCTCGTTTGCCCAAAGATTACCTATTAAAAGTGGGCGAGCTCAGGGAGCTTTTTAAAGATTACGAAATCCTTCTCTACCGTGAAACAAACAATGGCAAAGAGGCCGTTGCAAGTCTGGTAGCTCGGAAGCCGTAAACTATTTCTTCGACAGAGTGGGGGCCTCTCCTGAGTAAACAAGTGTTGTTGGGAAAACACTGGGGTGACTCAAAAAACTCACATTTTTATAGTGATTACGTTTAAATCCATTCAAAACTTCTGACAAAACAAAGGCCGTTTGTTCGTTCATGTTGTGAAATCGAATCACACCCTTTTCTTGAGTTTGCATTTCATGCACAAGGTTTTGGAGTAAAGAGGCTCCATTTTTTACTTTCCAGTCTTGCGTGTCGATATTCCAAGAAAGTCCCATCAATCCATTTTTTCGAATAAAACTCTGGAGTTCTGCTGGAATTGTTTTTGAATGAAAACTGACAAGAGGGGGAGTTTGGTAAAAAAAGCTCAAATTTTCGGACCCATTTGACCCGTTCTTTTGGGCCTCTTTTTTGACAAATGAGACGAGAGTATTTCTTGTTTTTAAAATTTGTTTCTCAATCTCTCTTTTGAGTTCGGGTTGGGTAGGGTTTGGAGTTTGACTTAAGATCCCAATGGAGTGACCGTGTTCCAAAATATTTAACACCAGTGGTATTTGAAACTGAATCTCTTTTTCTTCTAAAAAAAAGGTAGCAAATATTTGATACTGAGAAAGTGTTCTTAAGATTTGTTCAGTGGTTTTTATTTTATGCAATGATAGCGGAGAGCTTAGAGCAAAAGTCCATGCAAATTCTCCCTGTTGCAAATCGCTCTTGAGAAAGAGAGGGTCATGCCTTGGATTCACCGTGATTTCAATTTGAGCCAGACGTTGAGGCCGCCGTGAATTTTTTTTCTGAGATGCACCTGTAGAGTTCCAACGAGAAGGGTCCAAGGGTTTGGACAAAGAACAGAGCCTGAACCCCTCTGGATGGTTTTCTGGGCGGGCGATTTCATTTGCAAAAAGAGCAAGTTGGTCTTGATTTAATTTTTTCAAGTTCTGGCAGAGCACACTCCAAGCCTCTGGAGTGTTTAACGCTTGGACCTGTCTAAAAATATCTAGAGGAGTATAGCCGCAGCTCAACCACTCAGAATAGGATTTTGCTTGCGCATTGGTTTTAAGAGCCATTTCTATGTCTTTCGAAATCTGCTCCTGAAATCCAAGTTCAGTATCTTTGTATGTTGCTGAGGGGGATGGACGAATGGAGTTTTGTCTTTCTAGGGTGTTGTGAATTAAAAAACAAAGGAGAAAGCCCCCGACCCCGATCTCAACTTTAGCCAAAGTGAGGTGCTTAAAAAAACTCTCTAGATAATGGAGCCTCTTTTTCATATCCCGATCCTCCTGGCTCCTGCTCTCTCAGTGTCAAAACCGTATACAATGTATAACTATTGATCAATTTTGTCAACTTATAAAAATAATCTAAGTGCATGATAGTAATAGGCTTTACATAGATCTAAAAACTATGGGCAGGGGATTTCGCTCATGGTCTGGGGTTTGGACTTTTCCCAATCCACAGCAAAGGCTTGGGAGTAATACCGGGCCGCCTCTGGACTGTCTAAAATGACGCCAATTTCGCGGTTGGCCACCACAGAGTTTTGTGTTCCGTTGATTGAGCTGACAAAGGCTTTTGCATCGTCGACCAAGATGCCTTTGTTGTGAATATAAGTAATCCCCAGTGTTTTAACGTCTACAATATTTGCCAAAATTGGATATCCATAACATCGGGCATAAGCTTGCAGGCGCTGAACGGTGATCTCGTTTGCCTTGAGAGGGGCATTGGGGGGTTTGTGAGGCGAAAAAACCCAATCGTCGTTTAAAAGCACTCTGATTTTCACTCCTCTTTTTGCTGCCGCAACCAATTCGGTAACCAAAGGATTTTCTTTTCTGATGGCACCTGTAAGCCAGGTACTCGGCAGCGACATAAATTCTATTTCAAGATGTTCTTTGGCCGAGCGGATGAGCCCCTGTATTCCACTTAGGGAATTGGGCGAAGAAAGAAGGGTCACACTCAATACCTCTCCATAGCCTCCTGAGAGTGTCGGAACAGGCCTACGTTCTATCGTGTCTTCGGGTACCGGAAAACTGGATTTGAATTCCACAATATCGCCATAGGAGGGATCTGTATCCGTTTCAAAAATAGACGTGAGTTTTTGAGCAGTGTCTGCATTTTCAAAATAGGTTTCCCAACCACGGTTTCCAACATCGCCTGGTGTGGCTAGAGCTCGGTTGGTAAAGTTTTCTGAGCTGATGAGAACAGCTTTAGAATCAATGACCAGGTATTTGGCATGGTCAAACGTGTAACGTCGTTTTGCTCCGGTCATGATATAAATATGGCTCTCTGAGGAGTGAGCATCTGTCATCGCTTGTCTGATTTGGCCTAACATTTTTTTGCTGCCCGCAGATATCGCGTTTACGGGTTTGCCTTCGATCAATAAATTTACAACAACGCCTGCCTTAATATTGCGAATGAGTTGATCGGTGACCTCTTGGCTTTCGAATTCGTAGATATTAAATAAAATTTTCTTTTTTGCGTCATTCAAGGCATTCAATACCAGCTCTTTCGCATTATCCGGAGAGAGACCAAATCGGGCTGGAAAAGAAAAAGACGACAGACTGTAAGTTAAGCCTAGGATAAAAATGCAAAAAATTTTATTAATCATGCTTCCCCCTATGTGATTTTGGCCTGTTTTTCTAATGATAGAGCCCCCAGATTTGTAAGAGCTTACCAGGTCTTTTTAATTCGGCAAGCAAACTATTGTTAGAATGCAGTTTAGCCGCGGGGGGCCGGAAAGGGGTGCGCGAATAAATTTTCGGTTTTCATTAAATTTTACTTTAAAAACAGACTGAAAAGTTTTAGTTATGACATATGGCAGATAACTTATGGCATCATCGGACTAAAATCTTTCTCACTTTATTATGTCTTGTGTTTGTTTTAGTAGCTCTGACTTTAGGTTCTATTTTTCCCAATGCAAGTAATCAAGGTTATGCTCCTGAACAACCCATTCCCTTTAGTCATAAAATTCATGCCGGAATCAATAAAATTTCTTGCACGTATTGTCATACAGGAGCAGAAAAATCCAGACACGCCACGATCCCTGCCCTGAGTGTCTGCATGAACTGTCATACCGTTGTAAAGCTCGAGAGCCCTCATGTTCAAAATCTCAGAAAACATTATGAACAAAACCTACCTATAGAATGGATCAGGGTGCATGAGTTGCCAGATTATGTTTATTTTCCGCACAAAAGACATATTGCAGCGGGTTTAGCCTGTGAGACTTGTCATGGCGATGTAAAACGCATGGATCGTATAGAGCAATATTCTCCTTTGACCATGGGCTGGTGTTTAGATTGCCATCGGGGAGTGACCACTCCAAAACATGTGGTAGCTCGTCTCAATCCCCGTGGAAAGCAAGTGGCCCCTATAAATTGCACCACTTGTCATAATTGAAAAGGAATGGGTATCATGAGTGAAAATTTTGTTCCCCCCACACATTGGATTTCGCCAGAAGAGTTGGATGAAGCTTATTGGAAAAACCCTCAAAATCTAGAAAGAAGGGGGCAAGAGTTTTACGATAAGCCTATCGAAACAATTGGTTTCATTGACCGGTTTGACAAGGAGGGAATTGCACGCAGAGATTTTCTGACCCTCATGGGAGCCAGCATGGCGATGGCGGGAGTTTCTTGTGTGAGGCGCCCCGTCCATAAAATTATTCCCTACGTTGTCCAACCCGAAGAAATCACTCCAGGGGTGGCCAACTGGTATGCTTCTACAATACCCGAAACAGGCCTCGGCATTTTAGTAAAAACGCGCGAAGGTCGGCCCATCAAATTGGAGGGCAATCCGGAGCACCCTTTGTCCCGTGGGAGCTTAAGCGCACGAGAACAAGCTACCATCTTAGATCTTTATGACCCAGACCGACTCAAAGAACCTTGGATGAGAGAGCGCACGACCGGAGAAAAAAGAAAAGCGGAGTGGTCGGAGGTGGATCGTTTGATTGAGGAGAGGCTTAAATCCTCAAAAAATATTCGCATTCTTTCGGGTTGGGTGACTGGAGATTCGACCTTTAAGCTGATTTCAGAATTTTTATCTCACTTTGGTTTATCTTCTCAAGCTCACATCCAATTTGATCCTTTATTTCCAGAAGAGTTGGTCAGGGCTCAAGTGGAATCCTATGGAACTTCTGTAATCCCAAAATATGATTTTTCTAAGGCTGATCTCATTGTCTCCTTGGGAGCTGATTTTTTAGGAACTTGGGGCAATCCCTCCATTCAGGCACAGGAGTGGTCCAAAAAACGCAAACTTATCAATAAAACTCTTTCTAAGCTCGTTTCCTTCGAATCCTCTTTTTCACTTACAGGTGCAAACTCAGATGAGCGGCATCCGATTCGCCCTGGAGACGAACTCAAAATTGCGATGGCTTTAGCTCACGAGTTGGTTTTTAGGCATGGAGCCTCGCACTTTGGAGCCACGGCTTTATTGTCTACCTATAAACCAGCGGATATCGCCCAAGAAATCGGTCTCTCAGGAGGGGCCAAAATTCTGCAAGATATAGCCACTCACCTTTGGCGTGAGAGAGGCAAGAGTTTAGTATTGGCAGGCGGACTTTCGTCTCGAACTGAAAATGCAGTGCAGCTGCAAATAGCCGTTAATTTTTTAAATTCAATTTTAGGAAATGACGGCACAAGCGTGGATGGAACCGCTTATGCGAGGTCGGTGAGTGGCAAAGGCTTTTCTGATCTTTCGAAACTCATTTCTGATATGAAATCTGGGCAAGTGGACTTTTTGATCATCCATCGTACAAATCCCCAATATTTTTTGCCAAAGTCACTTGAGTTTGAGGCTGCATTAAAAAAGGTTCGCTCTGTCATTGTTGTTTCAGAAAAGTATGACGAAACAGCTCGGCATGCTGATTTTATTCTCCCGGATCATCATTTTTTGGAAAACTGGGGAGATCACCATCCCCAAAAAGAAGTTTATAGTTTACAGCAACCCACGATTGCACCTTTGCATTCTTCTAGAAGTTTTCAAGAATCGCTCATGGTGTGGAGCCACAGTTCAAAAAAATCTTGGCACGAGTACCTGAAAGAAAACTGGAAAACGATTTATAAAAAATATAAAATCGCAGGATCGTTCGAACAGTTTTGGGAAGAAATCCTAAGCAAAGGCGTATTTGAACCTTCGAAACCCGTTCCCCACGTAAGAGTTTTTAATCCCAAAAGTTTTTCTCTGATTAAGCCTTATCAACCAAATTTTCAAGACGAACCCCAGCTTACCCGGGGTGGACTTCAGTTGGTGTTATATTCAAAAATTTCCATGCACGATGGCACCCAGGCAAACAATGCTTGGCTCCAAGAGATGCCAGATCCGATTTCGACAGTGACGTGGGATAATTACTTAAACCTTTCTCCTGCGTTGGCAAAAGCTTATGGGATCGAACCCAATGATGTCCTAGAGCTTAAATTGAGAGACTCTTCTTTTCATGTGCCGGCTCTCATTCAGCCTGGGATGCATCCGCGAGTGGTGAGTTTAGCAGTGGGTTATGGGAGAGTGGCTGTGGGAAAAGTCGGCAATGACGTCGGAGTCAATGCTTTTTCTCTCGCTCATTTGCAAGAAGCCGAGCTCATTTATTCAGGCCAGGTTGTGAGTATTCGAAAAACAGGAGAATTTTATAAACTGGCAGAAACCCAGTGGCACCATGCAAGCGAAAATCGTCCTATCATTAATGATATTACTCTAGCTCAGTATCAGAAAAAACCAGAGGCCTCTCAACATACGGATCCACACCTCCGAATGGAGAGTGTCCCAACCCTTTGGCCCCAGCACGAATACAAGGGCCATCGTTGGGGAATGAGCATTGACCTTAATTCTTGTACAGGGTGTGGAGCCTGCGTGGTGGCCTGTCAGGCAGAAAATAATATCCCCGTGGTGGGGAGAAACAACGTCAGGGTAAGCCGTGAAATGCATTGGATCCGCATTGATCGATATTATTCAGGCAAACCTGAAAATCCAGATCTTGTTTTTCAGCCCATGCTCTGTCAACATTGCGAAAATGCGCCGTGTGAGACGGTTTGTCCTGTTTTAGCAACCGTGCACAATTCGGAGGGTCTCAACGAACAAGTTTACAATCGCTGCGTCGGAACACGTTACTGTCAAAACAATTGTCCCTACAAAGTGAGGCGATTTAATTTCTTTGATCATTGGAAAAATTTTGAAGGCAATCAAAACTTAGCTTGGAACCCGGATGTCACCGTGCGAACGCGCGGAATCATGGAAAAATGTACTTTTTGTGTCCAGCGTATTCGGGACGGTAAAGAAAGTGCGAAAGAAACAAGTGCTCCACTGAAAGATGGAGATATTAAAACCGCTTGCCAACAAACCTGCCCCACCCAAGCCATTGTCTTTGGGGACATCAATGACCCAACGACTCAAGTTTCTAAAAACAAGGCAGATCCAAGGTCCTTTCGAGTGCTAGAGCTTTTAAACACAAAACCTTCGATTTCTTATTTAACAAAAGTGAGAAATAAGGAGAGCAATCACCATGGCTAACATAATGACCCATCAAGGATTTCAGGCGGATGTTCTAGTTCATGGGGGCAAAACGTTTGCGGATGTCAACGAGGATGTGTCCATTCATGCCGAAAGATTTCCCACGCTCAAGTGGTGGGTTTGTTTTGGAATTGCGGCAGCTGCTTTTCTCAACGGTGCTGTTTTAGCAAGTATTATGTTCACTCGGGGACTTGGTGTTTTGGGGCTCAATCAACCCAATGGCTGGGGTGTATTCATTGTCAATTTTGTTTTTTGGATCGGAATTGGACATGCCGGTACACTGATCTCTGCCATTTTGTTTTTGTTTCGTCAAAAATGGCGCACAGCGATCAACCGCGCAGCCGAGGCCATGACTATTTTTGCAGTGATGACGGCGCTTATTTTTCCTGTCATTCACACGGGACGCCCCTGGTACGCTATTTTTTGGTTGATTCCTTATCCCAATCAAAGAGAATTGTGGGTCAATTTCCGTTCCCCCCTCCTTTGGGATGTTTTTGCAGTGGGGACTTATTTTACAATCTCTCTGGTCTTTTGGTTTGTGGGTATGCTTCCAGATCTGGCTTCGCTTCGAGATCGAGCAAAAAATAAAATCCGGAAATTTATTTATACGGTTTTGTCTTTGGGATGGCGCGGTTCTAATAAAAATTGGTCCCATTACGAAGTTGCCTACATGCTTTTAGCGGGGCTTTCAGCTCCATTGGTGCTTTCTGTGCACTCGGTCGTGTCCTTTGATTTTGCAACCGCTAATTTGCCAGGGTGGCACGCCACTATTTTTCCGCCTTACTTTGTGGCCGGAGCGATTTTTTCTGGATTTGCCATGGTGGTCACTCTGCTTGTGATTGCACGAGAAATGTTTGGCCTCAAATCTTATATCACGTTGGGACATCTTGAAAAAATGAACAAGATCATCATGGCCACTGGAATGATGGTGGGCTATGCCTATGCTTGCGAATTTTTCATTGCCTGGTATAGCGGCAACCCCTTTGAGAGCTATGCCTTTATCAACCGAGCGTTTGGCCCATATTGGTGGGCCTATTGGACGATGGCCTGTTGCAATGTTTTAGTGCCACAGATTTTTTGGTTTAGAAAGGCTCGTACCAGTATACCCATCATGTTTGTGGTTTCATTGTTTGTAAATATCGGGATGTGGTTTGAGCGGTTTGTGATTACGGTGACTTCGCTTCACCAAGATTTTCTTCCCTCAAGTTGGGCTTATTATGTTCCAACTTGGTTTGATTGGGGAATTACACTGGGGAGTTTTGGCTGGTTTATGATGTGGTTTTTATTGTTCTGTCGGGTTTTGCCTGTGGTTGCAATGGCAGAGGTCAAAGGCGTGATTGGAGAAGCTCATGGAACAAAATAAGGGTCCGACTACAGTGGTGGGTTTGTTCGATGAACCTCAGGCTTTAGTGAACGCGACTCAAAAAACACGGGAGGCAGGATTTAAAAATTTTGACGCCTTTACTCCCTATCCGGTGCATGGATTAGATCAGGCTCAAGGATTAAAAAGATCTCCCATCCCCTATGTGACATTTATTTTTGGTTTAACGGGATGCGCTCTTGGTTTTTTGTTGCAGTATTGGACTTCGGTTATCGATTGGCCACTCAATGTGGGTGGAAAACCTTTTAACTCTTGGCCTGCTTTTGTTCCGATTATGTTCGAACTCACAGTGCTTTTAGGGGGACTCTCTACTTTTGCAGCGGTTTTATTTTTTTGCCGTATACCGAATTTCACAAAAAAAATTGTAGATCCCAGCATCACAAGAGATCGTTTTGCACTCGTGATCGAAGACGCTGAAAGAACAGAAGAGGCTAAAAAGTTTTTACAATCCTTGAACGCAAAAGAAGTAAAGCTTGTTTATCCAGAAGGATGGTTTTAAATATGCGAGCTTTATTTCCCTGCTTTTTATTGTGCGGGTTGTTAGTCGGTTGTACTCAAAAGCATTCTCAGCCTGATTTTATTTACATGCCCGATATGGTCTATAGCCCAGCCTTCAAGGCCCAAAAAGAAGGATCTCAGAGAATGCCAGTTGCGGGCACGATCCCCAGGGGGTTTGAGCCAACAGAGCGAGCAGGTGTAGAACTCAAAAATCCACTTCCCAGAACCGAGGCTGTTTTTTTGAGAGGACAGGCACTTTTTAACACTTATTGTATTGTTTGCCATGGGCCAGCTGGAATGGGAGATGGTTCGATTGTTCCAAAATTCCCGAGGCCACCTTCTTTACAATCGGACAAAATTTTAAAGTGGGGAGACGGAAACATTTACCATGTTATTTCGCTAGGGCAAAATTTAATGCCGAGCTACGCCTCACAAATTGCACGAAAAGATCGCTGGGCTATTATCCATTATATTCGGGCCTTGCAACGCGCGAAACACCCCACACCCGAAGATCTCAAGGTTGCGGCAAAGTCACAATAGGAGAGTTTTAAAATATGTCACAAGAACATTCGCTAAAAAACCCAGGTCCCCTGGTTGTCTCTTCGGGGCTAAAAACAACATTGATGCTTTTTGCTTTAGTTGGATTGGGAGCGTTTGTGGGTGGGTTGTTTTTAGATTCCAAAAGAACGTGGTTTAGTTTTATTCACAATCATTTTTATTTTATGTCACTAAGCCTTGGCGGACTATTTTTTGCAGCACTCCAGTGGTTGACGGGTGCTATGTGGAGTGCGACCGTGCGCCGAGTGAGTGAGGCTTTCGCCGCTTATCTCCCTATTTCACTGCTCAGTTTTTTAGTTTTATATTTTGGAATTCATGACCTTTATCTCTGGAGCATTCCCTCGCATGTCCATGGAGATCTTGTTTTAGAGGGAAAGTCTGGGTATTTGAGCGCTGGTTTTTTTGTGCTCCGAAACGTATTGGCCATTTCGCTTTGGATTTTCTTTGCTAAAAAATTTGTGGGAAATTCTTTGGCTCAAGATGCTACGGGAGACTTAAATCTTTCAAAAAAGAATCAGTTTTTGGCGCCTGTGTTTATGATTTTATTTGCGCTTTCTTATACAATGGTGAGTTTTGATGAACTCATGAGCTTAGATCCCCATTGGTTTAGCACTATTTTTGGAGTGTATTGTTTTGCAGGGCTTTTTTATTCTAATCTTGCACTCACTTGTGTAGTTTCAATTTGGCTAAAAAGAAAGGGCTGTCTTGCGGGCATCGTGAACGAAAACCATTTCCATGATTTAGGAAAGTTCATGTTTGCATTTACTGTTTTTTGGGCCTATATCGGGTTTTCTCAATTTATGCTCATTTGGTATGCCAACATGCCAGAGGAGACAGGATATTTTCTCCATCGCTTTAATGGGGGATGGCTTTATGTTTCCCTTTTCTTGTTGATCGGAAAGTTCATGGGGCCCTTCTTTTTGCTTTTGCCTAGAGATGCCAAGAGAAACGAAACGCATTTATTTCGAGTCGGTATTTTTATGCTGGTGGCACAGTGGATGGATATTTATTGGCTCGTCCAGCCTGAGTTTTCTCCCTCAGGGCCACTCTTTGGCTGGATTGAGTTCGGGGTGACACTTGGATTTTTAGGTGTTTTTGGGAGCGTTGTGCTTCGTTTCTTGTCTCGGCACAATGTAGTAGCCATCGGGGATCCCAGACTTTTAGAGGCGGTTTATCACCACCATCAGTAGGTTAAATAAAATACGGCAGTAATGTGATACTCCACAGATCAGCCGCGAGAGCGCCTATAAAGACAATCAAACTAAAATTGATCCACAGAAAAAAATGGAGCCAGGCTTTGCTCTCAGGGGATCGTGAAAATTTAAAAAGTTCAATCCCCAATTTCGCACACATCAAGAGGCTGAGGATGAGATAGAAAGATCCCACTTTGAAAAAGAGGGGAGCTCCCAAGGCAATTGCGATATAAGCCAAGCACCACAAAATGACGTGATATAAAGTGGCGGGAGTTCCATAGATCACAGGCAGGGTGGGAACTCCACCCTGGGCATAGTCTTTTTTATATTTTATAGCCAAGGCCCAAAAATGCGGCATTTGCCAGAAAAAAAGCAAAAAGAATAAATAAAGTCCTCTCGAAAAATCGCTAGGGCTAGAAAAATTTTCTTTTGCAGCCACGTATCCCATAAGGATAGGCAATGCTCCAGGAATAGCTCCCGGTACGGCAGCAAAAGCCCAGCTTTTTTTCCACCACAAGGTATAAAGGACATTGTAAGAAAACAAAGCAAAGAGACCTAAAAGGCACACAGGCAGACTGATTTTTTTTAAAATAAAAATCCCTAAGGCTAAACAAATAGATATAAAAACTAGGGCAGCTTGAGACGAAATTTTATGAGCAGGCAGTGGCCTCTGTGCTGTCCGGGGCATTTTTGAGTCTAATATTTTTTCCTGATATTGATTGAGGGCGGAGGACCCAGTGGCTAAAAACAAGACTCCAAGCAAAGTCCATAAGAGATGGGATGGCGAGAGCCTTTTTTCGAGAGGGTGCCCCACCAAGTAGCCTCCTAAAACACTGATCAAGACGAGAGCTACAATTCCTGATTTGGAGAGTTCCTTTAGGATTTTTATTTTTTTAGTGAGCATTTTTATAATAGGGGCTAAATACACCCACTCTCAGAGAAAAATAAAAAAGCACTCCCCACAGGGCATACCCCACGGCTGCATGAGTTGCTCGCACGTGAGTATGGAGTCCCGTGAGAACAGTTACAATGCCTAGGGTAATTTGAAAAAGTGCGAGGCCTAAAATCAATAAAGGCAACTTTTTCTGCTGTGAGGCTAAAACTAAGTGTATAAACACACCTAAAAGCAAAATCCCCCACCACCGGTGGGTAAAAGCTAAAAATGTTCCAAGAGAAAGGGGAATCGGAAAAAAACTCTCAAGGCAGTTTGGGAACAAAGCACAGGCCAGGCCACTGTGGCTGTGTCGCAAAACTGCACCCAGAATAAACTGCAGTAGAAGTCCAAATAAGCCAGACAAACAAAGTCGTTTGAATTTCGGACTCTTTTGACTTTCGTCTCTCGTTTGGGGGCCCGAAAAAAAGCCAATGGCAATCAGTCCACTAAAAACTAAAGTGGCTGTGACCAAATGGATGGTGCTTGCAATCAAAGAGAGCTCTAATAATACCGTGATTGCGCCGAGTAGGATTTGAAGGACCAGTAAAATTAAAATAAACCACGCCAGTTTTTTTAAGGCTAGATTTTGAGATCGTAAAACTTTGACCAAAGTGGTGACAATCAGGATTGCAGTAATCAGAGCAATCCAGCGGTGGCCCCATTCAAAAATCACTTCTTTAATCAAAGGTGGAAAGACCGTCCCATGGCAAAGGGGCCAGTCCGGGCAGCCCAATCCTGAGCCAGTCGAACTTACTAAATTTCCCCATACCATCAAAAAATAAGTAAAAAAAACAGTAGTCCAGGCTAGTTTTTTCATCATCAAATTATTGACTTATCACGAAACTTTGTGGATGGTAACTCTAATGCATTTCATTCTTAGCTCTCTCCTTTTCTTCAGTACTCTATTTCTTTATGCATCAGACTCCAAGATACCACTAGAGCTTCAAGGCATTGGTGTGACAGAGCATTTAGGGGATAAGATTTCTGCAGACGAGCTCTATTTTAATGACGAAAACGGCCAACGTGGGCCCCTTTCTCGTTTTTTTACACCCCAAAAACCTGTTTTGCTTTCATTGGTGTATTACGAATGCCCCAACCTCTGTCATTTTCTCCTCAATGGGTTGTTGACCGCTTTAAAAAACTTTTCTTGGACTCCGGGAAAAGAGTTTGAACTCATCACTTTGAGCATAGACCCCAAAGAGGACTCGAGTTTAGCTGCGAAAAAAAAGCAGACGTATATAAAAGAGTATAATCGGCCTCAAGCCGAGCCAGGCTGGCATTTTTTGACCGGCCAAGAGGACCAAATTAAAAAACTAGCCTCTCAGCTTGGGTTTAATTATCGCTATGATAAAACGGTAGGGCAATTCGCCCATAGCGCTGTGCTTTTTATGCTGACTCCAGATGGAAAAATATCTCGTTATCTCTATGGAGTTCAGTTTTCTCAAAATGATCTAAAACTGTCTTTACTTGAGGCTTCTAAAGGAAAAGTAGGAACTATTATTGATCGGATCCTGCTCTTTTGTTATCGTTATGATCCTCAATTGAGGAAATATTCCTTGTATTTAACTCGGCTGGTACAATTGGGAAGCGCGTTCACCGTACTCCTATTGGGGAGTTATTTGTCTTTATTTTGGTGGAGGCAAAGAAAGAGAGGAGTTTTGACTTTATGAGCTTTTTGCAAACCTTACCCATTGCAGCTTCTGACATTGCGGTAAAATGGGACACCCTCTATTTCTTTCTTTTCTGGCTCAGTGTTTTTTTCTTTATTCTAGTCATTGGGGGCATGATTTATTTTGCCATTCGGTACCGTCACCAAAAAAATAAAACACCCACATTTATTGCCGAAAGTCATACGCTCGAGATCATTTGGTCTGTGATTCCCACCGCTCTTTTGATGGTTATTTTTGCTTGGGGCTATATTGTGTATAGAGAGATGGTGCAAGCGCCACCGGATGCGTTCGAAATCCGAGTGATTGCAAAACAATGGCTTTGGCAATTTCAGTACGAGGACGGAAGGATGACTGTGGGCGAGGTTTTTGTGCCGGTCAATAAAGCCGTCAAATTTATTATGTCTTCGGAGGATGTGCTGCATAGTTTTTTCGTCCCTAATTTTAGAGTGAAACAAGATGTTGTTCCAGGGATGTACACCAATGTTTGGTTTGAACCCACGGTGCCTGGGCGCCATCAAATCTATTGTGCAGAGTATTGTGGCACTTCGCATTCTCAAATGTTAGCTGATTTATATGTTCTCACAGCAGAGCAGTGGGATGCATGGAAATTAGGTAAAAAGATGACCCATTTGCCAGAGGCCGATCCTGCAGTGCAAAGAGCACCTGTGCTTTCGGATTCTCCGATGAGTGGAAGTTTAGCTGAGTGGGGAAAAAAACTTCTCACACAAAAAGGCTGTGTGGCTTGTCATTCGGACGATGGCATCAAAAAGGTGGGACCCTCCCACAAAGGTCTCTATAATTCTAAAGTGGAATTGGCAGATGGACAGACCGTTGTTGCAGATGAGAACTATCTGAGAGAATCCATAGAAAATCCACAGGCAAAACTAGTCAAGGGTTATGGTCCGCTCATGCCAACATTTAAGGGCTTAATTAATGAAGAAGAAATGAATGCCATGTTGGCTTATATTAAAAGTTTAAGATAGGAGTTTTTATGGCTTATACTTCGGCTCAGGCTGGAACAAATTACTTAAATCAAACCTCAGGCATGTGGTCTTGGCTCAAGACTTTGGATCACAAGCGCATTGGGCTCATGTACTTGTTTAGTATTTTAGTTTTTTTCTTATTGGGGGGGGTATTTGCCCTTCTGATTCGCTGGAGCCTGTTTTATCCAAATCATGGGTTTGTGACTGCAAACACGTATAATAAGTTTTTTACTTATCACGGAGCGATCATGGTTTTTTTAGTGATTATTCCATCTATTCCTGCAGCACTCGGGAATTTTGCACTTCCGCTCATGATTGGAGCTCAAGATGTGGCTTTTCCGAGGGTTAACTTACTTTCGTATTATATTTTTATGATTGGTGCCGTGATTGCACTTTGTTCTTTGTTTTTAGGTGGGGCAGATACAGGTTGGACTTTTTACACCCCTTATTCTATTCGGACGAGCCATGCCATGATTTTTGTGGTTTTAGGGGCCTTTGTGGCAGGATTTTCTTCGATTTTGACGGGACTAAATTTTATTGTCACGATTCATAAGTTAAGGACCCAAGGACTCACGCTTTCGAGGCTTCCTTTATTTTGCTGGGCTATCTATGCCACGAGCATTATCCAAATTTTAGCCACTCCTGTTTTAGCGATTACCCTTTTGCTTTTGATTTTAGAACAAGTTTTGAAGATCGGTATTTTTGACCCGAAACTAGGTGGAGACGCCGTTTTATTCCAACATTTTTTTTGGTTTTATTCTCATCCTGCGGTTTATATTATGATCCTTCCAGCTTTAGGGATTATTACTGAGATGTTTCCTGTGTTTTGCAGAAAGCCCATTTTTGGTTACAAAGCCATTGCGGCTTCTTCTTTCGGAATTGCACTGGTGGCATTTATTGTCTGGGGTCATCACCTGTTTGTGAGTGGACAGTCCGAGTTTGCCAACTTTGTTTTTTCGCTTTTAACCATGTTTGTGGCTGTGCCTACAGGGATCAAAGTTTTTAGCTGGGTGGCTACCATGTACAAAGGTTCACTGCATTTTAATGCTCCTTTTTTATATGCTCTCGGTTTTTTAGAACTTTTTGTCATTGGTGGACTGACGGGTATATTTTTAGCGACCTTGGCCATTGACGTGCATTTGACGGATACTTATTTCGTCGTTGCGCATTTTCACTACGTGATGGTGGGAGGGGCCATTATGGGATTTTTTGCTGGACTCCACTATTGGTTTCCAAAAATTACGGGCAGAATGTATTCCGAAAAATCAGCCTTAGTTGGATTTATCTTAATTTTATTTGGATTTAATGTGACTTTTTTCCCACAATTTATTGCGGGAGCACAGGGGATGCCTAGACGCTATTGGTCTTATTTGCCGCAGTTTACTTTGCTCAATCAGATTTCTACGGTGGGCTCTTGGTTTTTAGGTGTGGGATTTGTTTTTACGATTTATTATCTGTTACGAGATTCTAAGAGAGGAGAAAAGGCACCCGACAATCCGTGGAGGTCTTTGACTTTGGAGTGGCAAACCTCGTCACCACCACCGACAGAAAATTTTCTAAAAGCTCCAGTTGTCACGCAGTGGCCTTATGAATATCGAAATTAAGAAGGGTTAAAAAAAATGTCTCATGCAAACGAACATCATCACGCTCACCACTTTGCAAGTGTAGAAGCTGAATTCGAGGCCTGTAAACAAGGAATGTGGGTTTTTTTAGTGACCGAAGTCCTCATGTTTGGCGGGCTTTTTGTTGTATACACTGTTTTTCGGGGACTTTATCCTGAGATGTTTCACGAAGCACATAAATACCTGAGTGTTCCTTTGGGCGGGCTAAATACAGTGGTGTTGATCACGAGCAGCCTGACCATGGCTCTAGGGGTGAGTAGCTCTCAAAAAGGGGAATGGAAAAAATCGGCATTATTTTTAGCTTTTACTTTTTTTCTAGCTGGATGTTTCTTGGTGGTAAAATACTTCGAATACACAGCCAAAATTCACCATGGACTTTTGCCTGCAGGATTTTTTCACAACGAAGAGTTAATCCATCCGAAAGCGCCACTGTTTTTTTCACTTTATTTTTGCATGACAGGGCTGCATGGGCTCCATGTGGTGATCGGAATGGGTCTCATTACTTGGATTTTTATTCGCACTGTAAAAAAAGAGTTTAGTCCGCATTATTATACTCCTATTGAGTTGGTGGGATTTTATTGGCACTTTGTAGATTTGGTTTGGATTTATCTTTTTCCACTGCTTTATTTGATTGGGTGAGGTTTCTATGGAATCAAAACATCATTATATATTGCCGACTAAAACAGCTTGTGCAGTTGGAGGTACACTTATTTTTTTGACAGGTGTGACTGTTTATGTGGCTGGAATAGACCTTGGAAAGCTTAATTTCTTTATTGCTTTCGTAGTGGCGACGATCAAAGCCACTTTAGTTGCACTCATTTTTATGAATTTAAAAAATGACCACAAAGAAAATGCGGTTATTTTTGCGACCTCTTTTTTGTTTCTATCTATTTTTATTATTTTAACGCTTTCTGATTTATTTTTCCGTGGCGACGTTTACGTCAAAGGCCCCCTTGTGATGGAGCTGCCCTCAAGTGCATCTCAAATTAAAAAAGCATGGATTTCTACTCCTGCACTTTTGACAAAAGGCAAAGAGCTTTTTTCTGTCCAATGCATTGCTTGTCATGGAGAGCATGGCAAAGGAGATGGGCCAGCAGCTTCAGCCCTGAAACCTCCCCCGCGCAATTTTATACTTTCTGAAGGCTGGAAAAATGGCCGAAAGCCCTCACAAGTTTTTAAGACTTTGAAAGAAGGCATCTCCGGATCGGCTATGAGCTCTTTTGCGACTTTACCTCCGGATGACCGCTGGGCACTCTCTCACTATGTTTTGTCTTTAGGAGCTGCGCCGCAAGTGGATGGCACTGCAGATTTAGCTAAAATTGGAATTGATCCTAGCAAAGATACAGCTAGGGCAGAGACCGAGCAGAGTATCCCTGTTGAGCTTGCAATAAAAAGAATGGCCGAAGAAGCAATCAGGATTGACAAATGATAACAAATGTAATAGTATTGTTATCATGATACGGACTCAAATTAGCTTAACGAAGCTCGAATACCTTCTGGCAAAAAAAGAAGCCAAGAGGCTTGGGGTTTCTTTGGCAGAATTTTTTAGGCGCTCTTTGAGGCTACTTCTCCCCACTCAAAATAAAACTCCATGGATGCACTATTGTGGATTGATCGAATCTGGACATCCTCAGTCGAGTCAAGAAATTGATGATGTTGTCTATGGCCAAAAGGACTGAAGTTTATTTAGATACTTCTGCATTCATTTCATTTCTAGATCGTTCGGATACCTATCATGAATTGTTTAGGCAGCTTTTTGTGGATCCTCCTGCCATCTACACTACTTCGCTTGTGATTGCTGAGGGGCATGCTTGGTTTTTAAGGCGTTATGACACTTTTAGATCCATTCAGTTTTTAAATTTTATAGAAGACATGAGTTTGTTAGAGATTGTGAGTGTTGGTAAAAAAGAACTTACAAAAGGAGCTTTGTTGATTAAAAAATTTTCTGATCAAAAGCTTACTCTAGTCGATGCTGTTGGGCTCTATCTGATGGCAGAGTATCGTACGCCTCTTTGTTGGTCTACTGATCACCACTTGAGATTGACCGGAGTTCCTTTGGTGATTCATGAGAAATAATTTGGCGCCACGCATTAAATAAAATTTACCAAACTCTCCTTTTTCTTGTTATGAGTGAAATATCTCAAACAGGGTGGCTCAACAGGTGACCTAAAGAAGGGGCCGAAGAGGGGGAAAATGATGAAAATTAAATTTATTTTGTTACTGGGGATATTTACTTTTAGTCTTTCAAGTTTTGCAGATCATACAAATCCGGGAGGCGGCAACCCAGTCGATTTCGGAAAAGTTCGCCAAGATCTATTTGGGCTTTTGACTCCATTTCGATTTCAAGAGAACCAAATTTCTAAAATCAATGAGCTCGCCGTTTGGGCAATCAACGACACCCGTCAATTTCCATCTCATGTGGAGCAAAACAAGAGTTGGTTTCGGTTTACTTTGCACAAGGCGTTTAGTTATGATTTTAGAAATAAAATTTACACCGTAGCTCCGCAGATGACTTTAGAAGATCAGGTAAATAAGGTTGTTCAAGATTACATTAACTTAGCTTTACAGTCTCATGGTGGGCCTTATCCATTTCCTGGGCATGGCTCGGGTTTTGTCTCTGGGACGTTTACCTATTATCGCCATGGGAGCTGGCCTCCACAGCCCGTCTATCCGCCATATGGGCCCACTTGGGTTAGGCGAACTTTTGGTTTTACAGGAGCTGGGTTTGATTCTATCTATGCTCAGTGTTTGGATTATATCTATGAGCACAACATTGATTATATTGTCGCTATTGAATTAAGAGATCCTTTCCGGAGTTTTATTCCAAGGGGAGGCTCTTGCCACCCTGGCTATGGCAATTCTTGCAATAGCCCAGTGATTGCGCCACAAGAGGCTTGTTATTTTATCGCTTCGAATGGGTTTTGAGAGGATATTGACTGCCAATAACCAGATAACAAAAACAAAGTGCCAACAGAATCGCCCCTGCAAAAAAGGGAGACTCTCTACCCCAGTGGTCATAAAACCACCCGGCTATTGGAGGTCCCAAGATGCGCGATAAACTCCCGGCAGATTGAAAAACTCCCATAGTCGATCCCTTGAGGTTTTTGGGTGCTCCAAGCGAAGCTAGGCTCGAAAGGCAGGGGTGAAGCATCCCATGGCCCAGAGCTAAAAAAAACAACGCGGTGACGAGAACTGAGATTTGCGTGGCTCCCGCAAAAACAAAAAGTGCAAAACTACAAAGTCCGGTTCCAAAATAAACGAGCCTAAGTTCTCCCCATTTTTTGACCAGCCTTCCAATGAGACCCCCTTGGATGGCCGCCATGACTAAGCCCATGAGGGCCAGTAATATTCCAGCTTTTTTTGCGTCATAAGAAAATTTAGAATTGAGGTAAAGTGCAAAACACACCTCAAGTTGAGTTACGGCAAGTGTAACGACGAAAAAAGTAAAAACAGCCAGCCTTGTTTTAGGATGACTCAAGACTTTTTGATCAAAACGTTTATTGCGATGTGCGCGCCTCATTTCTTCGGGCAAGAGGGGTTCTTTGAGTTTAAAAGTTGCAAAGACTAAATTTAAAAAAGACAACCCAGCAGCAAAAAACATGGGGACACTGTAGCCATAGGGAGACAAGAGACCCCCAATGGCTGGCCCAAAGATAAAACCCAGTCCAAAGCCAGCTCCTACAATGCCCATCCCTTTTGCGCGGTTTTCTTCGGTTGTAATATCAGAGATATAAGCAAACGCGGTAGAAATATTGGCCCCGCAGATACCTGCAAAAATCCGACCCCAAAAAAGCCATTTCAGAGAAGGAGCAAAACCTAAAATCAACATCGAAAGAGTGCTACCCAGTATACTGATAAGAAGTACGGGGCGCCTGCCGATACGATCTGAGATTCTTCCCCAGACGGGAGCAAATAAAAATTGCATCAAAGAATAGCTGGTCATGAGCCAGCCCAGTTCGAAAGCCGTTCCCCCAAATTTTTGTGCATAATAAGGGAGGATGGGGATCACAATCCCAAAGCCCACAAGGTCAAAAAAGACGACTAAAAAAAGAGTGAGCAAAGAATAAGAGTTCATTTTTTTCGGTGAAAGTAAGCGACCATAAAAGCAATTAAAGCTCCAGCAAAACCAGCTGCCAGAACATCAGTCAAAAAATGTTTTCCCGCAAATACACGAAAAAATCCAGTGAGAAAAATAAGCGCAAAAGAACATAGAGAGACTGCTCTCAGGACATGCAGTGAGATATTTTTGCCCACTAATACAAAAAAAGCGCCGAGTGTTGAAGCTGCAGCAAAGCTGGTGTGACCGGAATAAAACGAAGTATAGTGTGCGGGGTCAGACCCCAGGCGAGAAGGATCATAATATACAAACGGCCTGGGCCTTTGCGTAAGGAGCTTAGCACCTTCGTTGAGTGCACCATTCCACACTACCGTTTGCAAAATAAGAACAAGATCCGTGCCGAGTTGTACGAGAGCTCCACTACTCCATAAAAATGGGACGAAAAAAGAGAATCCTCCAGCAATGCATTGCGCGGCAAACGAAAGCCTATCTGCATCTTCAAATTCATGGCCATAGGCGAGTCTGTCTGGGAGAAAAATAGATTCTGGGGTGCAAAGCTCAGGTTGTTTAGAACAATAAAGATCCATGACGTGTGGCCTAGATTGGAGTGCCATGAACCATAAAAAGAGGGGCAATAAAGTCCATAGGACGTCCCATTTATTGAGGCGGGGTGGGGTTTTTAGTTTATTCCAAATGTCCTTCATTTTTGAAATGTGTCCTTATAAAATTTTCTAATCACTTTATTTTAAGCTACTTTTTTGAATAAAGCCTCAACTTCTGTTTCTTTGAGAGATTTCCAGTCTCGATGGGCTGTCTCATAGTTACATCCTAAAAGTCTAGCGACTTGAGAGGGAGTTTGAGCTAATTTTTGAATCATCACCACTGCAATATCAGCTCTCCAATTAGTTCCAAAGAGCAATCGCATCTTTAGCCAGAAATGGGTAGCAAGAACATGCTTTCTGGGCCTGATTTTATTTTCCTTGGCAATTTCTTCTTTTTTTTGCTATCTCGGGATACATATAAAAACGAAAAATAAGGAGAACTATTTTATGACACAAACCAATAATACCCCCCTCAAAGTTGGAGCACTTGCTCCTGATTTTAAAGCTAAAGCTTACGTGGCCGGTGCGTTCAAAGACGTCAGTCTCAAAGACTATCAAGGCAAATGGGTTTGCCTCTTTTTTTATCCTTTGGATTTTACCTTTGTTTGCCCTACAGAAATTCGTGGATTTGCAGCAAAAGAGGCTGAATTTAGAGAAATGGGCTGCCAGGTTTTAACTTGCAGTACCGATAGCGAATATTCTCACAAAGCTTGGTTCGAAAAAGACCTGCCCGAAGTCAAATTTCCTGCCTTGGCGGATACCGCCCACCACATGTCTCGGGATTACAATGTTTTGATCGAAGAAAAAGGCATAGCGCTTCGAGGCACTTTTCTCATTGACCCCAAGGGAGTCCTCCAGTGGATGAGCATCAATGCTCTTGGCGTAGGGCGCTCTGTAGACGAAGTTCTAAGAACCCTCCAAGCGCTTAAGACGGGCGAACTCTGTCCTGCAGATTGGAAACCAGGAAAGTCAACTATAAAAGTATAGTTGTTTTAATTTAATCATGGAGAGTGTTTTTGCTGATCAAATAAGATTTTTAGTAAGAAAAGGCAATGTAAGTTGGCAGAAGCATTGTCTTCAGAGAATATTTGAAAGAGGAATTAGCAGAAATGAAATTCTAGAAACCATTTTATATGGGAATGAAATAAAAACCTATCCTCAAGATAAACCCTTTCCCAGCTTTTTGTTTTTAATGTTTATTAGTGGTAAACCTGTGCACGTGGTTGTTGCATTTAATAGACATGAAAAAATGATATATATTATAACTGTTTACGAGCCAACTTTAGAATATTTTGAGAAAGACTTTCAAACCAGGAGAAAAACATGAAAAAAGGAATTGGAGGAGTTTGCCCTCTTTGCGGTGGGAAAAAACAAAAAGGAAAAACTACCTTTAGTGTAGATCTTGTTTTTGGTGTTGTGGTGATTCGAAATGTTCCTGCTACAGTCTGTAATCAGTGCGGGGCTGATTGGTTTTCGAATAAAGTAAGTCAAAAAATAGAAGAAATTATCAAACAAGCTAAGAGGAAACAAAACTTAGTAGAGATCTCTTCTTTTGAAAAAATAGCCAGTGGATATTAGCCTTTGCCAAACTCCAAAACATTATAAAGAAGACTGTGGATGTCTATCCCTGGCAAGAAGGACTTAGGGCGGTATTTAGAAAATAATGCTGCGCATTAAAACAAAGCGGGAATATTCATGGTGCTTTTCTCAAAACTAGTGTGAAATGAAGAAAGGGACGGTTTCTTATTAAGGGGGAATTTTATGATTTCAAGGACGAAACGGTTTTCGGTTTTAGGTCTGGTATTAGGAATGTCTTTAATTATTTTTGTGGGTTGTGGAGCCCATCAAAATCCAGTTGATCTTTCAGCCCAAAATCCCCCACAGCAAAAACCAGTTCTAGACGAAAATCAAAATCCTGTGGTCGTTGTAGGCCGTTACGAAGTGGGCATTGCGGCACTCAAGGGAGTCAAAAGTGCACTCAAGGTAGAGAATGTGTCAGCGCCACCACAAGATATTGGAGCAGTGGTGGGTACCAAAAGAGATTTTAAGGTGGATGGCACACATTTTATCACCCCCACTCCTGGCAGTGGAGTGACAAGCTATGGAACTTTGGATGTCACTGTATTGCTTGACAACAACCTCAGAGTTTGTGGAGCAGGTGGGAGCACCAAGTGCACATCAGCTGGACTCAGGATTTATAGCTCAGGCACACCTGGCGCAGGGCTCTGGAATGACGACGAAAACTATGGCCTCCCTATTTCGAGTGACGCAGCCACCATTGGCTTAAATGCAGCAGGAGCCGTGGTCTTAGATCTAGTGGGTATTGGCCCTCACCATGTCTTTAAACTCTGTTATTTTACACAAACTTCGTGTGATAATAATCCGCTGGAGCCCTTTAAGATCCCAGTGGCTGTTGATTTCGCCGACGCCGCAGCCGGGACTTATCACAGCAAACTCATGATTGAGTACTTTTTACAGTAGCGCCTGTAACGAGTTCATTGTCGAGCCACTCTCTCCAGGGATAACAATGGACCCCTTTGATTATCTTTTGGACAGGGTCATTGGAGAGACAAATGAGAGAGGGGTTTGCAAAAGAATCTCGAAATTTTGTTAAATGGATCAGGTTTCTTTCATTGATTTCATTTCTAGATTTGATTTCTAATAAAATCGTTTTTTTATCAGGCCTCTCAAGAATGAGATCAATTTCGGAGTTTTCAGCAGCCCATAAATAGGAAAGACGCAGACGAAGATTAAAATACTTATTTCTCCGATAAATTTCATTGATCACCCATGACTCAAAAGCTCTTCCCCAACCGGTAGTTTTTTCGACAAGAGGAGAGCCAAGAGAGTTCTCCACGGCACGACGAACGCCTAGGTCAAAAAAATAAAATTTTGGGTTTAGTTTTTGCCGTTTTCGAATAGAGGGGTGATAACTCGGAAGTAAAAATCCAATCAGAGTTTCTTCTAAAATTTGGAAATAAGAGATAATGGTTTTAGTATCAACCCCGACGTCATCTGCAATGCGCGAATAGTTGATGATTTTTCCGTCCATTTGTGCAGCAATCTCTATAAAAAGATGGAAAGGAGGAAGTTTTCGAACCAGTTGTTCTTCTTGAATTTCTTCTTTCAAATAGAGCTGTGTGTAACTGTCCAAATATTCACATTTTTCCTCATTCCTTTTAAGTTGAAAAACCTCCGGTAGTGACCCAAAATTAAGGATTTGGCTTAAGTCAAACCGGTCTTTGAGTTCAGAGGAGATGAGTGGAAATAAAAATCTTTCAAAAGCACGTCCACCCAAAAGGTTTGCTCCCCCTCTTTTTAGTTTTCTAGCACTCGAACCTGAAAGTGCAAAACAAAACTGCTTTTTATCAATAAAACTTTGAACTGTGTCTAAAAGTTGCGGGATTTTCTGAATTTCATCAATGACTACCCATTTTGGTTTTTTCTTTTCCACAATGGTTTGGAGCTCATAGGCTAGAGACTCTGGCTTTTTTATAAGTTTTGTCTGCGTTTTGAGGTCAAGCAAATCTACAAAAAATGCCGAATCTCCAAACTCTTTTTTGAGCCAAGTTGATTTTCCACTCCCACGCGGGCCTAAGAGAAAAAAACTTCGCTGTGGTGGCTGGATCAATCTATGGAACATACTCCATATTCTGCCTCAATTTATGGAGTGAGGTCAATGAAAACCTTTTTGGGGGTAAGGTTTTGCCTTACTTGCGTACTTCTTTGATGTCAAAACTACTGTCCTTAAAGTCTACAATGATCTGATCCCCTTCTTTGAATGGGGCTGTTTCTTCAGCTAGTGATTTCAATATCATATCTGAAGTTCTGGCTAGAATGTGATCTGTAATAAATCGTCTCATTTCTCTTGCGCCATAAGCATCGCCATGACTTTCTTTGGCAATGGCCTCTATTGCTGCGTCAGTTATGACGAGTTCTATATGGTGCTTTTTATGGCCGCTTATAATGGGAGCTAGTTTTATTCTTGCAATTCTAACCAAATCTCCTACAGTCAATAGGTTGAACACAATAACTCGATCAAGTCGGTTCAAAAATGCTGTAGTAAATTTCCCAGAGTCAGGAAGCACAACATCTCTAACGAATTTTTCCATAAAGGATGATCCTTTATCCAAGGCCTCAAATTTTTGTTTTGCAGTTTCTGCAAGAGCTGCCAATCTTGCTTGGATCAATGCTGGGTTAGTGAAATATTCTTGTCCAAGGTTTGTTGCCAAGATAAATATAATATTTGAAAAATCAACTTTACTGCCACTTGAGTCTAGACAGTATCCTTCGTCAAATATTTGGTAAAAAATTTTCCAAATTTCTGGATTTGCTAAATCAGCTTCATCAAGAAGTACGACAGCCGATGGCCTTGCTTTTACAGCATTGATAAAATGTGTTCCTGCACCGTATCCTACATATCCAGGATCAGCTCCAATGAGTTTGCTCGGTGCAGTTTGTCCACCGTATTCGCTCATGTTTACAGTGATCAATGCTTCTTCTTCTAAAAAAAGAGTTCTAGCCAATGCCTTAGCTGTTTCCGTCTTTCCATTGCCCGTTGTGCCAGCAAAAACAAAAGTCGCAATAGGACCTTTTCTACCTAAATCTAAGTTAAGTCTAGCGCTCCTTATGGATATCTCTAAAGCGCTGCTAGCATGATCTTGACCAATCACTCGTGCATTCAAACGATCCCCTAATTTGAGTAATACCGTTGCCTCATCTTCACTAAGATCACTGAGAGCTATCCCTGTGAGAGAGGACAAAGCTGAATTGATATCTTTTTCGCTGATAGAGAGTTCAGTTTTATCTGACCCTATACCTGCACAAATAGAATCTAGAACAAAAAGAGCCGCTGTCGGTTGAAATTTGCCTATCAATTGACCTTGTTTGACTTTGTTTGTGAGTAAAACTAATGATCTGGCTGCTTCGTCAGATATACTAATTTTTTTCCCATAAACTCTACTATAAAAACCAATGACGCCTTTGACGATTTCGATGGTTTGTTCTACATGAGGTGTTGCGACTTCTATTTTTCCTAATAATGCCAGTAAATCTTTATTTCTTCGTTCGATTTCTTTTAGTCCCTGACGTGAGCATTCGGCAATAATTCGAAATTTTTTTGCTGATAATGCGCCTATAAACAACTCTGCTAGTTGATCGGCACTGCCGTCGGTGCCTAAAAGAGATTCAATGTTTGGAATATAAAGAATGAGATTAGAATCATCTTCTAGTATTTTAAAAAGTCTTCGAACTTTTTCTGGCAGCTCTCCATGGTGTTTAGTTCCTGCTCTTAATATAGCTAAATCAAGTTCCAAAATACGTGCTTTCTTGAGTCCTTCGGGTAAACTGTTGTCACCAATAGCAATCAATCTTGCCAACTCGCTAACGATAGCAGTTTTTCCAACACCTCGATCACCTACCAGTAAGGGTGCTGCTACAAAAACTCTTTGTATTAAGCCCCGTACTAACTGCAATAACTCATCTCGACGTCCTATGAGAGGTTCTGCGGTTCGATTTGCAGCTGCTTCGGCCACTAAGTCTTTCGTAAGGCCGTCACTTTTATCGTCTGCCATTAGTTTTGTGAGTTCTACTACATCTAATCCCAGCGCTTTGGCTCCTTTAAGGTATTGCTCTCTTGTAAGCCCTGCTAATGCGAAGGCTTGTCCTAATTTTCCATCAGAGGACACCATGGCTAGAAGTAAAAGTTCTTCTGTGATAGTAGGAGAACTTTTGGCGCAGCGATCTAAAAGAGTCACTAAGGCTCCAGAGGGTACAAGTCTCTCGCTAGTAGTTTGTGGAGTTGCTTGTGCTAATTGAGCGAATTCGCTCAATACAAATCCTCTCAGAACACTATCATTAAGTTTAAGATTTGCGAAAACTCTTACTAAAAGTCCTTCTTTTCCTTGCAATAAAACACTTAAAATATGTTCTGGAGTAAGTGATCCACGAGATCTTTGTTGTATAGCTGCTGCATCTAGAAAAACTTGCTTTAAGGCTGGCGTTAATTTATTGATTCTAAGTGCTGGGCTGAGCTCACTCCCGCAATCTGCGGGTGAGGGAGGCATTGCATAGGAAAGTGGCTACATCTGAGCTAGTACAGAGCAACTTGCACATAAAAAAAGAGCAGTGGCAATGAGAATTGTTTGTTTTTTATTCATAAAAAGATCCCTTCTTTTCTCGTATTTCTACATTTTTCATTTTCCAGTTCCTTCTGTAAATTCTTCTAAGACTTTTTCGTCACTTTGCTTTTCGTCCTCTTTTTCAATATTTTTTGACAAAGGTGTTTCGATATAAGGATTTGGAGCAACGTATTCTTCGACTTTTTCTTTTGGCTCTTGTGCTGTCGCAGAAGTTGTCCACTCTAGTTTTTCATTTATTGAAACTAACTTCAATAAAGTCTCAATTGTTGTGAGCCTAAGCATTATTTTTTTGAGTTTTTCTAGAACAGGAATAAGAGAGAGGTTGTCTGGAATCGTGTCATAGGCTTGTTTGATCTGATCTTTTTCTGCTTTATATTTTGGGTCCTTTAGTTTCTCCATGAGATCTACTTTTAAGGATTCTAATAATTGTTTATCTCCAGCTTCTCCTTTAAAGTGCTCATACTGAGCAAAAAGTTCGTTGTATTGTTGGCGTTTTTCTTTAAACTTTTTACTTTCTTCTATAAGCCATTTCTTTATCTTGTCTTTTTGAGGAATGAGTGGAAAAAATGACCAAATCCCCCATTTTTGCAATAGTTTTAATTTTTCTTTCGAAAATTCTTTTATGGTTTTACTTACCTGCTCGTCACTATTTTTATCTACCACTTCTTTGAAAAGTTCTTCGGTTCCTAATACAAATTGGACAAACAAAGGCACTTGTTTATCCCTAATGAGCTGAATAGGGCTATTCAATTTTACAGATCTCCCAGAGCCATAGAACTCAACACCGCCAACAGCTCCCGAAATTCCTAAAGTCCAGAGTAGTTTTGCAATGCGTGGATGCACCTCGTGCCATTCTTTAATGTTGCGATACTTTGTATTGCTGTATTTCCATAGACGAGATAGTTTTCCGTTTGTGTTTGGATCTACTGGTGGGAGTGGTGGAGGAATCTCTGGAAGTTTTGGCAATCCTAAGTCTGGAAAAGGATCCAGGCTCCGGAAGCGCTCTGGTGGAGTAGCAGCAGCTTTAGCGGCTTCCTCTGATGACCTCAGAACTCCAGCCCATTTTAAAAAACCTTCTAGTCTGCCCCCTGGAGACACTAAAAATCTTCTCAATCCACTTCCAACAACTGGCACTCCATTTGCCTCTCTCACTGCATTGACTTGTTGAATTTTACTATATCCTTTTCTTAGAGTA
>CAZBEI010000003.1:0-18914 GCA_964490895.1 uncultured Bdellovibrio sp.
ACCCTCTTGTGTGTGATGATCCCCTTCGAGTCCGATTTGCCCGCTTAATGCCAGTCCACTTGCGTGTAGTTGATAAATCGTGTCATTACCACCAGACAAACGCATTTTTTCGAATGTCAGAAGAATTCTTTTTAATTCTCGATCTAAAGTAGCCGTGCCTAGTACAAAAGCCCCACGAAAACGCCCAGCCGTTATTCTAGCTCGAATGGGTGTTGGCACCGAAGGACTGGCTTTGATGGACTGTTCAAGCTCAGCCTGAAGAATATCTCCGGCTCTCAGGCCAGAGAGAAGAGCGCCCATTGCCTTATCAGCCACAATCACAAAAGAACCCTCGCCACTCGAGGAGGTGTGCCTCATTCCCAAAAAATAAGAAGGCAGATTACCCTGGCTAGTTGCAGAGCCGTTTAGATCGCTAGTCTTTTGCGATTTTTCAGGTTGTTTTTCTCCTAATGTCGTTCGTCCTGACTGTCCAGGTTGCCCAAGTTGCCCAGATTGCCATGAACAATCCTGTCCAGGGCGACAAGTTGTGATCCCTCGACTTGGTGGTAAATTTTCTGCTAGAGTGATTTTTGAAATTAATACAATGACAATAGAGGTAATAATAAACTTCATTTTCTGCCCCTCTTTTTGCTCGAACTCGAATCAATGAGTATAGCGCCCTTGTCACCAATGTCTGTGCCACTTGGAGCCCCATAACTTCCTGATATTCTAACAAGGTCTTGATGAGTTTTTGAGGACGGGATCAGATCAAAAACAAAAGTGCGAGTTCCACAACGCGCGATTAGGTTTGTAGCCTTTGCACCTCCACGCTTTAAAATCAAAGTCAGCTCCGATGGGAGAGTCTTTGATATTTGAGCCAAAATATCATCTGGGTTCCCAACTTTAACTTCAGTCACCGGGTAAGGGAGCTGAATAACTGATACCAAACCTTGAGCGAGAAAGATTTTGTGGACTTCGCCTAAATTAACCAGGCGAGAACTGATGCGGGAGGGGCCTACCTCTGCACGAGTGTTTGTGACAAACATAATGGCAATCAAAATTACTACAAACTCAATTAATCTCCGTTTCATGAATGCTTGTCACCTCCAGAGGATAAGGGTTTGAAGTCGAGCGCTTTTTTGGAGTGATTGTGAGAGCGACTCGGTACTTAACTGTGCGCTCTTGTAGCCGTGATCGAATATGGATATCAAGATCTGCCTCAAATTCTTGCTCACTCACCTCGCGAAGATCTAAAAGTCTGGCCTCCTGAGTGAGAGGTGTAAGCTTCATTTGTGCGACGATGCGCTTAAAATCAGTTTCTTTTTCTTTCCAGAGGGTGTCAGAGATCAATGCACCTGCCTGACTCATGGATTGCGAGTAATCAGTAGAAGAGTAATTATAAAAACCGCGTAAAAACTCCCGCACAAATTTTACACGCTCCTTGGCCAATATTGGATCAGAAGCCGAAGTAATCACTCGCGTTCCAGCATCATCTAAACCAATTAAAATAATCTGTGACTTATTTCGGTAAGCCCAAATCGAAGAAGTGGTTGCCCAGGCCAATAAAAGAAATCCAAGCAGTAATTTTAAGAGCCTAAATCTAATAAATGGTTTTAAAGGTAAGTGCATCATAATTGGTATTGCTTCTTTCCAAGCTGTAGGCCGAGTTGTGTGCCATGGCTTTTTTGACGCTTACGATTATGGCGCGCCATCACTAGGCGAGTCGTGGTGATAGGTGATGAGATAGCCGATTTGATTTTGGCTTTGGCGAATTTTCCAACACTAATACCAGCCCCTGCCACGGCACCACCCACTCCTCCTCCTGTAATTGCACCAGCGGCAAGTCCAGTCATTATAGATTTTACTTTCTTTGCGGTCCCACTTGCGACTCCTCCAGCATGGGTTCGTTTTAGGATTGAAAATACGACAAGAGGTGAAAGTAGCTGAAATAAAAATAAGATAAAAGCCGTGATTACAGAACCAACATCTCTATGGTCCATCCAGAGCATGTTTTTAAAGTATCCAAGCACATTCCAAAACGCAGGCCACAGCCAAACAAATAACAGAAGTGCAAAATAAGCCGAAATACTCACAGAAAAATTCAGCATAGTACCTGATAAAATAACAATCGGACCAATTGCAATCAGTACCGAGACTACGAGATTAAAAATAACGTGTGTAAAAGCATAAAGAATAAGTGGAAACACCTCAATTCTGAACCACCAAAATATCTTTCCCTTTTCGATTGGTAGGAGGTCTGGAATTTCTGGTCCAGTGACATGGAGAATCTGACTAAGTTTTAACGACAGCGCCTCTGAACATTCGGCCATCGTTGAAAAAACATGAGGAAAGGCAAGCATCAGAAAATAACAGGTAAAAACATCTCGGATCAAATCGGCGTATTTTTCGGCTGGCGCTAAGGAAAATTGATAGTAAACGATTCTTCCTAAAAAAATGGCCCCGACCAAAGACAAAATAATCCAATAGTATGCTTTGTAAACATGGATTGCCTTCTCAATGAGTGAGCCCTTCACTGGGAATTGGGATATATTTTTTCCAGGCGCAATTGATAACACATAACTTCGTAGTTTTTTATATTGTGTCTGAATTTCTTTTTGATTTTCTATTTCATTTTTTTTCTGCTCAAGTTCTGTGCTCACCATCTGTCCATAAATATCAGTTAGGATTTTCTTTTCTTGGATTTGCCCCTGCATAACTCCTGCAGAGGCGGCAACCGCGCCAGCGCCTCCCAGACCCACTAAACCAACAACGTGTTTTCCAAGTTTTATAGAACGAGAAAGTAGCCTAATTGATTGTGATAGGCTCTCGTTAGATCCCTGGTATCCGCTTACGATCGAGTCAGCTTCTTCTTTTGTGTATCCAGCCTCAAGCGCTAGGTGAGAAATCTCTTCTATTTTTCTGGCGATTCGATAAGAGTCACCGCTATTGCCAGAAGGAACAAGCTCGTCATTTAACTCGCCAAGAGACGAAAAAATTTCTCTTAACTCAAAAGCGTTTTTGCCGCCCCCTCCTGCAAGCTCGGCCAAATTAATGATGGCATTTCCTGTGGCAAGCACTGTAAAAGGATCAAAAGCCCATGCAGTCTGGCCAGCTATAATGAAAAATCCTAAAAATAAAAATGGGATTGATCTGATTGAAAATGCTCCCATCAAGCGCTTGCCAAACATCGAATTGCCTCCTTGAGTTTTAATCCCGGAACTGCATTCAAAAGTGCATGCAGTCGCTCATTGTCTTGTCTCGAAGAGGTAACGCGCCAATATTCTTCACGAGTGACAGCTACGCGTAAAACTCTCCCACCCAGCTCATCTTGAAAAAAAACCTCTCGATATTCGTCAGATCGCCCAAGATTTTGAATTTCCTCCAACTGTCGAGGAGTTAGATTAAAACGCCTGGCAAATTCCTCTGGATCATCGTCCACCTGATAGAAAAAACGAATCGGGCTATTGATTAAAATCCCGTAATCACTTTGGCCGTCTTCCTTGGGAAGCACAAAGTCTTGTGTAGTTTGTGCGATGAGAATAGTCGCGTGCCCGAATTTCCTAAAATTTGCAGTTGTAAGTTTAAAAAATCTTCCATTTCTTTGGATAAAAAAAGGCGTTTCGTCAGCAAAAAAGACGACTTTATGCTTAGCCCCTCGCCTCGCGTCTCCGGCTCTGAGCACTTCCATATTTACACTCGCAATAACAGAAGCCATCACGGCTTGAGCAAAATCTTCGTTTGCGGCATTTTGAAGTCTCTCAAAATTAAAATAAACGTACCGGTCGGTACCATTTAGAATACCCCCGTTTTGCTGTTCTTTGAGCACGTTTGCAAAAATCCCATGAAGCCCAAATCGTTCTAAAAGAGCTAACCTTGGAAAATCTCTGACTGAGCCTAAGAAATCTGAAAGTGATGGTTTGGTGGGATGACTTTCGGCATAGCAAAGAACTGTTTTTTCCACAGCACCCTGCATTTCTTTGCTAATTGCGATTTCGCGACTTTCAAGAATAAGCGTCGAAAGAAAGCCTGATAAAATAACAGCAACGTCTTCCGTTAGTGTGCTCTGGTTAAGAAGCGCAAATGGATTAAGCCCAGATGGCTCAGACAAATTAAACTGCACCTGTTTTCCGCGAGCTAACTCGCATTCTTTAGTATAAGAACCTCCAACATCTACTTTGATAAGCCTGATCTCAGGATCATTGAGAAGTGCTGTTGAAATCAGATTAGCTAAAACACTTTTTCCCTTACCGCGTCTCCCATTAATAATGCAATTGGCGCCGTCATAGCCTTTTCTCCAAAGATCAAAAAAATAAAGAGAGCCATCCCTACGGTGAAAAGGGGTTGCTCTTATGTGTGGATTTTCTATGTGGCAAGACTCACCTCGTCCTTGGAGTGGGAGGTAGTATGAAGCGATGTCATCTAACTCAAGAAACGTGTGATGGGGTTTGCTCCCTGGGATAGTCGCGGCAAAACTTGGGGCGATACCCTGAACTTCGATGTACACATCTCCGAGAGGCGCAAGTGCTCGGTGGCTAGCCTCCAAATCTTCGCGCAGCTCTGATTCTGAGCGACGCTTTAAGGTCAGGAGCCATTCGATTTCAACCAGTCCTTTTCCGGATAACGTAGTTTCTGCCGCGATCTCATCGGTTTGTTGATAAGAACGGGCTGCCAAAGTGTCTGTTGAAGTAGAAAGATGCCCACGTTTTCTCTCTAAAATGTATTGTGTGCGAACGGGTCTTAACTTTTTTATAGAAACTGAAATTTCGTAAGGAGCAATCAGTCTCTCACGGAGGATGGAAAGTGTATCTGGCGAAAGAGCATGAACGCTCTGACGAGTGAGACGTAAAACACCAATCACATATTGAGCAGTGTCAATTGAGCTAGAAGTTACAACTGTGTCACTTTTAAATGATGGGAAAAAAGTACAAAGCTTACTTTCTTCAAGTGCCACTCCACCTAACTCTCGGATCAAAACAAAATCGACGTTTGATTTAAGATTTAAATATTCTGTAGATAAAGACTTAAGCGGCTTACCTCGCAAGGCACGACTCCAATCAAAAAACCCAAAGCCTGGCATTTGTTTGCTTTCTACAGAAATAAAAATCTTGTTCTCCATCCAGCCTAGTTCTAATAACGCCTCATCTCTCGAATTTCTAAAGCGAGTTTCTTTTGCTAGCGAAGCTTTTTGAATCACGCGTATAGTGGCGCCTGGTTTTAACCGCGATATAAGCGTTGTAATCGCTGAAAAAGCAGACTCAAACTGAGGGCTTTCCGAATCTATCATCGGCATCTCAAACATCACTCCGATTGCTCCGTCTTCGGTGACGAAAAAAGGTGCTTCGTCTTCGTTTATTGGCGGCTCGATATGTGAAAGCGCTGTGAAGTTAATCATGGGATATTCGTGACCCAATATAAAAACCAATCGCATCACGGATGATTTTTCGTCGATAACGAAGCCTGATCGGGATAAGACAAACCAAAGAAAGAACTGCTATTACAACAGACAAAAACTCAAGTCCTACGGGGCGAAATAATTCAGATGTAATGACAAGAACCGTTACAGACCCGATAAGGTCGTAAATATTAAGCCCGAGGACTGATCCATTGTCATTTAAAACCCGTGATCCGTAAGTCATGATTTTTATCCCCCGAAAATAGCCCTAAAAATGGCAACCAGACTTGGACCAGCAAAACTAAGTCCTGCGCCCAGAATTCCACCGATAATCGTTCCTCGTGCAAACATTGTGGCGCCTGGTATTTGATAAATCACGGCTCCACAAAGAATGCCGAGTAGACTCACGGCTTTGGCTATCGTTGTTGCTTGAGTGACTGCTGATTCTGCCGCAGAGGTAAGATCTCGTGCTGCAAAACATAAAACTGGTATCAAAAGCAGCGCTGCTAATGTTGTGACGCATACTAATATTTTTTTTAATTTTTCATTATATTTTTTTGGATATTTTTTGGGCATATTTATTTAACTCCTTCGTTGATCTGGGCTTTCCCAGATGGATTGAGTTGGGACTCCCGAAATCTAAAAATTAGATCCTGATGAATAAGTTCACTGTCACTAGAACTCTCCCAACGGTCTATACGATAAAGACTCCACTCACCGGGTGTAATGAGGTGTCTAAACTTTTCAGGCAACGGCTTTGATAAACCAAGGTGGCTGGTAGCTAATAATTCTGGTGTTGTTTCTGCGTTATAGGCGGAAAGTTCTTTTTCGAGCTTGGTTGCTTTGGTTTCTGCGGCCACGCGTTTGCTTTCTTCATCAAAAATAAAAAGGGAGAGGGCTCCGCTTCCTGCAGCACCAAGCCCTCCCCACAAAGCGCCATGAGCAGGCTGATTTTCGCCCGGGCCTGCAACTCCTGCCCCAATCACTCCAGATGCCACTCCTACAAAACCCATAGTTATAAGTGTTTTTTGTCGGTTTGTTAGGCTGGCACATCCGAAAGTCATGCTAAGGCAGATTACAAAAGCGGTGAATTTTGCTCCCCTCATGACGCTCGCCCCCTTATTCTTGCCACTTGGCCTCTACTGTTTCTCCAGAAGTGAACACTCCGGAGCGCGAAATTAAAACTCCGTTTATATCAACAACTGGATAGTAGGTAAGATAAAGTGCTGTCCTGCTAAAGGAGGTTGCGTTTGGCATCTCCCCTGGTTTGTATTGATCTGGGGTGAGATCGGTCGCTACAAAGCCATTGCACCCATAGTATTTCGTCCCTTCGATTGTCGAAAAATTTAAAATCCCGCATGGGATATTTTTTCGCTCTGAAGAAACATGATTTACAACTGCTAAGACAGGCTCCCCTGTGTAGCCTTCTGGAAAGGGCTTACAATAGGCATTGTTTTTTACTTTAAAACGGATTGATTGATTGCTTACGTCTTTTAAAAGCGCTAAAGCCAAGCAATCCACTACCTTGCCATCAGGCCAACGAAACCTAAGAGTTAGTCCACCTAAAATATCTTGATCTGTGTTTCCAAGTGGAGCATTGACCACGTGGTTATTAATTGGGGCCGGAGCACTGAAGTAACGAGAAATCCTCAAATCTGTGATCTGATTTTTACAAAGTGGTTCTGATTGATCGGGCTCACATATTTGATGGGTTTGAGAACAGTAATTTTGCCAATCATCACATCCAATGGACCCATATTCGAGGCAGGTGTCTTTATCAGTTACAGGCATACACTCACGGCTGATGCTGCATCCACCAAATATTCCAAGCGTCAGACACCCAAGGATAGTGAGATTGTGTTTTGTCTCACAACTCATTTTGGTGCCAAACTTTAGGCAACCAGTTTTTGGTAATTTGCAAAAGTTTTTATACTCAGTGCATTCGTTTTTATATTTTCGACAAGCAGGGAGAGCACTTCCGGGTTTATCCAGGCACACGAGTCCCTTGTCCTGGATTTTTGGCTGAGCTTGTTCGTTTTCGAATTCGTACTCGTGGATAATAAGAGAGGTGAGTTGCAATTCATACTCCTCACCCTCACGCACTGTGAACACGTCTTGGGCAACCCCTGAAGCTGGAGGCTTTGACAAGTCCTGCCTTTCTTCTCCTCGAATCGCGACATTGGTTGAGTTGAGGATGGGTTTAATAATAGAAGAAGAGTAATAAAGCTCTCCCTCTCGACCTAGGTCTTCGTTAAAAATCCGAACTGGAACGTCGGCATATCTCAAGCCAGCTTCTTCTTTTAATACATAAAGCTTTGCTTTATTTTCTATCTTTTCATCAAAAAAGACCAGCTTTAGCTGGGCTATGGCTGTATTTTTGACTCGCTCATAGAAAAGCTCTTTTAGTGCCCATGGGGATATTGCCTCTTGAACAAAAGGCGCAAGAATTTGATCCGCCTCTACATCACTGACTTCTTTTTTCGTGTCGGGCTGATCTTTTGTGTTTTTTATAGTGAGACGCTCTTTTAATCTTGGATAAATCCACGCTGTTTTGATTTGATAAAGCCTAATCTCGTCAACGTAACTACCAGCCACCTGGTACATGGCTGCGATTTCGGCAGATCCACTAAATACATCTTCGGACAATAATCTCTCAATGTATTTTCTGGTACCAGTTAAAGTCACGGTAAAAGGCTGATTGGATTGACAACCGGTTGGACCATTTTTGCCACCAAAAACCCGTGGAGTAACATCATGATCGACGCCTGCTATTTTAATTACAATTGTCTTTGGACAAGAACCCAGGCTTGAGATCTCGTGATCATAACCAAAGGTGTCTCTCAACTCTTTTTGAATGGTAGCTCGCTTTGCATCATCAAGATAAAGAGCGTCTGGAATTTTAATTTGAGTCGTAGAATAGGGTAGTTCACGCTGACTTCCGTCCACAAGAGCAATCGGAACGGTGAGAGCCACTCGGCCATCCGGGAGATCTCTTACGGCTGCTCTTCCGCCATCTACACTCCCAATCACTAGAATTTTAGGTAAAATAAAGGCATTTTTTTCAAAATGTTGAGACGCTGAAATTTTATAAAGCGTATAACCCGTCTTAGAATTAATCCAAGTTACATTGTTGCGCGTTACTTCGCCACGAACCTTTTCTCGCTCTGAAGGAGTCATTTTACTAATTGTGAGATCGGCAAGATCCTTGTTAGAATCTTTTTCAGTAACCCAACCATCTCCCAATAAGTTTAAAGGCTCAGGCTTAACCTGATTGGGTGATGGACTTGGGTTAGGCGCCATGAGTGCAGGTGTTGGCTCAACTCTTCCCTTTCCAAAAGTGCAGGAACTGAGAGACAAAAATAAAATCAAGAAAATAAATTGTTTCATTGCAAATAACCCCCGATATTCAATTATTAAATAAAATCTCAACTCGTGTGGTGTATGTGTATTGTTTTTCGATGGGAGTGCGATCCGCTTTACCATCACACTCGTACCAACCCATAAACCAATCTGGGACGTAGCCGCTTTCTCTTTTAACCCCTCTGGCTACGAACATGCCGCAGGGTCTGGTGTCGTTCAAAAAGAAGCGAGACTGCGCATACATCGCAAAGTGATCTCCAGTGGGTAAGACACAGTCTTTAAGATCTGCTACTTTGATTGTGTTCCCGAAGTCAATGAGATCTGTCAATACACAGGTCGCGCGATCTCCCTTTTCATTTTCGAAGGTAAGGTATATTTTTCTAAAATCTATATCGAGGTCGTTTAATGACTGCTCCCTAAAATTTTCTATAATCAAGAGCCTGTCAAAATAGTGCAGCTCCGAATATTTGCGCTCTACTGAAAATTCTGGGCAGTAAATTGGATAGCCTTTGTTTCTTGCTCCATGCCTGTCTCCATGTATATCTAGAAAGCCCAGGTCCTGTCCTGTATCAGATGTTATTTTCTTAAGATTGTAACGTCCAAAAAGAAGCTCTGATTTTGGAATGGGTTGATTTGCAATATTTTTACAGTCGCCGTCATCGCAAAATACTTTGTGATTAATCTCTGCCGTGTGGTTTTCGTTGACTCGTGTGCCAAGTTCTGTTCCTTCAATTTTCATGAACCAAGGGCAAGAAACGGTAGCACCAGTTTCTGAGGTGATCACTCGTTCTGTGATGATGGAATGGTTACTGTCAGGATAATTCACCAAGGCTGAGACTTTTCCAGGTTTGATTTCAAACCGGTCTCCACGAGACACTTTATTTACTAGGACTGGCGCAGGATGCTCTCCTTCGAACGTGCCGCTATAGAGAGTGATGGAATTCGCATACGTCGATTGGTAGTTTGACAGCATAATGATCGCAAACATTTTTCCGAGAAAATAAAATTCGTCTCGGTATCTCTTTAATTTTGTTTCTAGGAGGAGACGGTCTATTTCATAGTTTCGCGTGCGATCAAGCACTCGTCTCTGGGAATTTCTTTCCAGTCTTTGACAAAGCCTCAGTTGTAATCGCTTGAACCAACGAAGGATTATTTTCATAAGCGTACCCCCAGTCTTGAAAAAGTCAGAAATTCTCGTTTATATAAATCAAACCCTGGTCGTTCAAAGGGTTCTGGATATTTTCCAAAAACATTTGTAATCAGGTCATCACTTAATTCTGCTAGAAAATGGTCTGACGGATATACAGTTACGAGATTAATTACTGAATCAGGAAGTGTTGCCCTGACGATCTTTGCGAGTTCTACTCCCTGACCGCGAACCTCATACATGTCTTGATCAAAGTAGAAGCGAGTCGACGAATTCCAAAAAAAAAGTGTGGACAGAAATGCAGATGCCGAAGAAAAGGTAAAGAGAGCAAGTTTTTTCTTCGTTGCCGACGCTTGCCAATAATTACGAACTTCAGGCTCCTCCTCCACCAGGACATGTGCGCACATTGGGAGCGACATCTGGGGTTCTAAGATTTTTTTTATATTTGATATCATATTAGTCTCCTTTGGTTGGTCCCCTCTGATGGAATCGTAAGAGCATATAGTGTGCCAATCGATAACAAGCTGATTTTAAAGTAATATTAATTGTACGTTACTTTTGTTTCGCACATATGCGAAGTTTTTAGTAGAAATGCAAATCTTTTTGCGATAATGGCTGCTATTGAGGGACGACAAAAATGCAAGCTCAATACGAAGCACTATTGCTAGAAGACGATGAGATTTTTATCGAAAAGATCCAGCGCGCACTTTGGAACTCACTCAAGTTCTCAGTTGTAAGAACTGTGAGAGAGACTCGCGAGAAAGTCCGTAATGGACGATTTGATATTATTTTACTTGATAAGCGACTCCCAGATGGTCTTGGAACTTCGCTCATTCCTGAAATTAAAATGCTCATGCCGCATGCAGTGATTCTTGTGCTTACTGCAGACAAACTGGATGAGACATTGGTAGATGATCTTGCCGCCGGGGCATCTGATTATCTTCATAAAACAGAGACCATTTCATCAGATCTCATGGGTCGAATCATGGTTGCTCTCGGTCGTCTGAAGCTAGAAAAACGCTGCCAGAAAGCCGAAACAGTAGCATCCCAACTCCTACAACCTAATTTGGTGGGTCGCTCCAATGTCATCCAGGAGTTACGGACCCTGATACAAACTTTTGCCAAATCTCCAGTCAGCATTCTAGTGACAGGCGAAACAGGAACTGGAAAAGAATTGGTCGCGCGAGCTCTCAATCTTTCTTGTGCAGATTCGACTCGGGCCTTTATTGCTTTGAACTGCGGTGCTATTCCACAAAATCTTCTGGAGAGTGAACTTTTTGGTCACACTAAGGGGGCATTTAGCGGAGCCATTGCGGACAAGCCCGGAAAGATTGAGTTGGCAAACGGTGGTGATCTTTTTCTGGATGAAATCGGCGAACTGGCACCAGACCTCCAAGTCAAACTTCTGCGTGTTCTTGAAACAGGCGAATTCAGCCGCGTGGGCTGCAATACTGTGCGATTTTCTAAATTCAGAATTATTTCGGCCACCCATCGGTCTCTTGGAGACATGGTGGTTCAGGAAAAATTTCGAGAAGATCTCATGTTCCGCATTAATGGCATGAGTATTTTTACAGCGCCTCTTCGGGATCGTCGCGAGGATATTTCCGATTTGATCACCCATTTTTTGCAAATCCAAGAAGGCCCTAGGTTTTCGATAAGCACAGAAGCTATTACTTATCTCACAAATCAACCTTGGCCAGGCAATGCCCGCGAACTTAAGAGCAGAATTGATTGCGGAATCGCCTTTGCTAAAGCCCGAGAATCTACAGAACTTGGTCTTAAGGATCTGTCAGCTCAAAAAAATTTCCAAAATAATTCCAAAAATAATCTAATGGCGCGAAACAATCTCTCGGCACAGAATTTCCCTGGACTCAGGACAGGTTTTCAATTTATCGAGCAGGAGTATCAGCGATATTTAGAGGAGACTGAAAAACAATATCTCCTGGCCGCACTTGCTTCTTATGACTGGGATCTGATGCAAGTCTCACATCGTCTAGGGCTCCATCTTTCGACCCTTTACCGTCGGATGGGCCAGCTCGATATTCCACGAACGAGAACAAAATTACTAGGAGGACTCCATGCTTGAAATCAATCCAACACTTCGACACAATGTCCAATCAGCAGCAAGCCGTCTGTCTGGTTTTCTTGAACTTGTAGAAGAGGAGAGCTGCTTTGATCAGAAAAAATGGTCTGGACTGATTAGATCCGCTCGGGATGCACTCACAATAATTAAAGAAGTGATCACTCCGTCACTGATAGCGCAGGAGACACAGCCGTACAACACTGCATTTTTCAGTCTTTATGAAAAAGTTTTTCTGCTCAGTTGCGAACTTTATGGCCAGGAAAAAGCATTGGATTTTATAACAAAACTTTTTTCTCGTGCTCTTGGTCCTGCTTATGGAGCTATGGGATTTCAGAAAGGCAGTGTCTTCGATTTTGTGAGAGTGGTTAGCGAGAGAGATGCCGGCGTTGGACTGGTTGTAAAATTTCCGAATGTGACTGATTTAGAAATTACGTATCAGTTTCATACCGATCCATTTCCGGGACTAAAGGGCAAGGTGGATCACCACAATCTTGACAGGTGCTATCTGGCGTTCAAAGTCAGTCACCTCTTGGGTGATGATTGGACTTATCAGACAACCAAACATATTTGGGAAGGAGCCCCATGTTCTGAACATCGTATATTCAAAATCATACCTGAAAGAAAGGACAACTGACAAATGAGGACCTTTCGCCTAGTTTGCGTGGCAACACTCGGCGCTTCATTTTTGATTTCGTTCGGCGTGCATTTTATTCCACGGCTCAACTTTAAACCGCAACTGATTTCTAATTTTGCTGGAAAGTGGGAATATTTTCTTCCGCCTAATGAGCCAAGCACCCATGGCCCAACAACAAATAACCGTATATGGAAAATGATTCAAATTCCTGGAGAACTACCACGAACCGAGAAAGCTGCATTTCATGGGTGGGTCAACTATCGCTTCCAATTTAAAACTCCTACCAAATGCCTCCATAACTCCTGTTCTTTTCTGTTTGGCGAAATTGGAGATGCCGTCCGTTTATATCTTAACGGTAACGAAGTTGCCAGTCGTGGAGCCTTTCCGCCGCATGCTGAGTACGAAAAGCATTATCCGTTTCAAAGCGATGTTCCCCCGATTCTGTTTCGTGGGGCTGACGAGATAAATCAACTTGAGCTCTTGGTTTATTCGTTCAAATTCCAGCAAACAGGCCCCAGAAAGGCACCTCTAGGACTGGCCCTCACGCAGGATGCAAGGGCCTATATCAAAGGCGCAATGTTTCAGACTATTTTTCTTCCTTTTGCTGCCGCAGTCGGGCTTCTGCTCCTGATCGTATTCTCGTTGTTGTTTCCATTGTCAGGAATTAAAAAAACGTCGCTTTACTCGGCATTTTTGCTTTATTGTTTAACAAGCGCTCTTTTCCTTTTAAGCTTCACCGAAATTCCACGTGAGTTTATCCCTCTGACTGCAGTAATTCCGCTCCATTTTTTCTTTCGTTATCTTTCTGATTGGATGTTCTTTGAGATGGTCCGAAACTATTTTAATCTGAAGGGCCGTTGGATTGTCGCAGTAAACGCGTTTTATAGCGTCTGTATTTTGCCCTTCCTAATTCTCGCCACGATTGGTTCAATTTCTCTTTGGCTTCAGGCTCGCCAAATTCTCCCCATTGATTCAGTTGGACTTACTTATGAGCTTACCCGGTATTCATGGGGAATGAAACTCCTCCCGTTTGTCGCTGCTTTTTTAGGAGCAGTTCAATTGACAAAACTCAGGCATAGAATACTGGCCCTCTCTTCTTTGAGCGTGTTACTTGCCATGCAGATTTCTGACATCCTGCTTTTCTTTGGCAAGATCCAGGGCAATTATTATATCAAGTTCTATCCTCTTTTTGTTGGATTTGCTTTTGCAGCGCTTTTAATTCGACGATCAGCAAAAGTTATTTTGGCAGAAAAGGTAAAGATGGCAGAGGAGGTCTCCCGTGGGCGTCTGGCGGGGCAGGTTTCTCATGATATTCGTTCACCTCTTTCAGCCATCGCCGCAGTCGAAGAAGATCTTCGATATTTGCCCGAAGAAACCCGTACCATTATCAGAGGAGCTCTCACTCGAATTAAGGACATCACCAATATTCTAGGCGAATCGTCTCAGCAGTTCGATTCTAAAGCCAATACTAATACCCAAATCCAAGGTGGTGAGTCTTATCTACTCTCAGGTTTGGTCGAGATTATTATGAGCGAGAAAAGAGCGGAATATCGCTCGCGAACGGGTCTGGAACTGATTACGCGATTGGATCCACAATCCTATGATTTATTTGCTGCTATTGATCCAAAGGAGTTCAAGCGAGTTCTGTCAAATTTGATAAATAACGGAGTTGAGGCTTTAAGTGCGCCTGGACGGATAGAGGTATCCCTATCACACGAAGATGATTTTGCGGTCATTTCTGTTTCGGACAAAGGAAACGGCATCCCAAAAGATCGCATCGAAAAACTTTGCACGAGAGGAGCATCTTTCGATAAGCCAGGAGGCCAGGGACTTGGACTTTCTCATGCAAAGGAGGCTGTAAACTCGTGGGGAGGACAAATTGAGATCATATCCACCGAAGGCAAAGGCACCAATGTTCGACTTATTCTCCCGAAGTGTGAAACACCAGGTTGGTTTTTGTCAAAATTAATAATCTCAAAAGGATGTCGAATTGCTGTGTTGGATGATGATTCGTCTATTCACGCGGTGTGGGACAATCGGATAGCTAGCGACCATGCCAGGATTGTTCATTATTCGAGTGCTGCTGAATTTAGGGCAGGCATTATTGCGGCTGGAGAAACCGGATTTGATCTCTTTCTGGTTGATTATGAACTTTTGGGTGACACAGTTAGCGGACTTGACCTGATCCAAAATTTTAATCTGGGCAGCCGTTGCGTCCTGGTCACCAGTCACTTTGAAAAAGAGGGCATTCGCAAACGCTGTGCTGATCTTGGCGTCAAACTTCTTCCAAAGGGGCTCGCGGGTTTTGTGCCGATCGTATATTCAGCATGTCCAGCGGAAACCAGCGCTGATTTATTTGAAGGTGCTTTATTTGAAGCCGTTTTGCTCGACAATGACCCACTCATTCGAGAGAGCTGGGCCAACCGAGCCCGTAAGAATAAGATCAAGCTTCTCACTTTTTCCAAACCCAAGGAGCTTTTCTCTGCGCTTCCATCGCTGGGTTTACGAACTGCCATTTACGTTGATTACGACCTGCGGTCTGAAGTTAATGGTGCAGAGGTGACTCGCAAACTCTCGGGGCTTGGATTTCAGGAAACTTTTGTGACAACAGGCTACCGTACCACTGAAATTGAGCCCATGCCATGGGTACGCGCCGTGATTGGGAAGGAGCCGCCCTGGCCACGGGGGTAACCTCCTGTTGACACATTTGGCCGGAAAGGAGGAAAAAAGTAGTTGACTTGTTTTGTTTAATATATTATACACTTTAAATGTTTATTTCGGTTAAATGGATTAAATATGGAATCTATAGAAAAAATCAATCAGTCTACGTTTGTTTGTTGCTATTGTTAACTGCGACCCAATTTGCTTATGGAGGAAGAAAGTCTGCATTACCAAAAGCACCATTAGCAGTAGAAAAAAGAATCACAAAACTAGCGGATGACCTTGCTGCATACACATCAGACAGAACGAACTCGGCAGTTCCCATAAATAAAATAAGAAATTGCCAACAGTTCCTCACAGCAGCAGTATCTGAGCTGCCACTCTCACAGCCCGAAAAAGGGTCAAATAGTCGAGAGATATCACGATTTACATGGGAAAGAATTCCAATTTCCGACATACTTTCGGGTGTAGGTTGGTATTCTCTTGGAATAGGTTTTGGGGGCTCGTTAGCATTACCATTAATTACCCCTGATGCGTGGCACGCAAACATCAGCCAAATTGGTGATTTTCTTTTAAATCGAGGTTGGAATATGGTTTTAGCATCTTTTCTTTGGGAGCTAGGATTGCCAGACCCCGCCATTCCAATACCAACTGGTTTAAATTCTAATTCAGGTCAAACAGCCAACGATACAGCCAGCATCGCGGACATAATTTTCATACAAGATATATTTATAAATCGCCTTGCACAACATGGATTAAGACCTCCTGGATATATTGAGCCGCGTCTATGGATACAGGCGCTGGCAAATGGACTCACACAAGAATCCTTAGAAAGCCCAACAGTCTTACTTCAAGAAGTAGTACTACTTGAGAGGAGGATTACTCAAAATATTTTACCACTACTTCATGACTCTATTCTTATTGATGAAGCAAATCGACTGAGCATGGAACTCACCACATCTGAAGAATTAAAATTTGGACTTCTTTCAAATATTCGAAAAAAAAGATGGCTGGCCGATGCAATCAAGCGGTTTGTTTCTGTGCTGGTGCGTGCTAATGCGCTTCAGGAAAGAATTAACACTCAAGAATCTCAAGATAAATTTCAAAACCTAATTAGATTTGCAAACGATGATAGCAGAAAATTTTACTTTGCATGTGGAAGTGTTTTTTATGGCTTAACCCTGTTCGAAGACTTTTTAAAAAGAGTGGAAACAGCAGGACAGGGCGGTATTGAAATTTCTGTTGGAAATTTTCAGCTAATAACGCAACCCAATCGTGAAATGGGGGTTCAGGGTATTGCCAGCCTTGAAGTTACTTTAAATTTACAAGAAGGCGAAAAAATTAGTAAAAAAACTATTAAGGTTCAAATTCGTACAAATGAAACAACCTTAACAGATTTATTAGAGCGGGATCGCAATTTACCTTTTTTAGTAGCTGAACCTATCACAGATATACTAACTGAATTTAAGATAGGTATGCTTTCAACGGGCTCAAGTGACGTAGACGCTCTATCGACGGAGCCTACCCCCGAAGAGACTACACCCAAGACACCAAGAAAAAGAGAAAAAAGAACCAAGGAATAGATTTTAAAAAGCAATCGACTGGACACTTTTCCGGCTGTTTTTTTAATATTGGATAAGGCTTCGCCCGACTTCTTTTAGACGAAACTCATTTATTGGGAGCTGATGCACAGAGGACAGTGCAATGCTTAGAAAAAGATTTAGATCCTCTCGTACTTGGGCATTCTCAATGATCAGTAACCGGAAAACGAAGTCCTTTGATCTTACGCTCATAAAGGCTATCAGGAACCATCACTGTTTTTAAATTTTTCTCGGCCAGTATGGCATAGGCAAGATCATAATCAGTAGTCACTAAAATAGAAAATACTGACGAATTGAAAACGTTCAGGATCATCGCATCCATTGAGGATAGGCATGTTTTGGCGCTTAGCTCGTACATTGCCTCCCAGTGCAACCTCGAAACGAATAGCGCTTCGTCCTCGGTCTCCCGTGCACCAATGTAGTGAATTCCCATACGAGCCACAGCGTCATCCCACGTAGAAAGCAAGGGTGAGAGAAACTGGCGGCAGATTTCTAGCCAACCACTTTGACCGCTGACATTCCGCGGAAGAAAAATTTGCTTACAAGCCTTTATCCTTGCATCCGACAAGATTGGCATCTCGTTCTTTTCGGCTTGTGTATTGATCCACCGTTTGTGATTTCGAAGCTCTTTTAGAACAGCCACTGAGATTCGCCATTTGCTTTGTTCAGCAGCCATACCCATCAACGCCTCAGTGATAATAATTCTGCGCTGAATATCAATGAATTCAGAGCGAGTAGAGAGACTTACATAAAGTGGTATTTTGAAATCTGCTAATATATCAAACAGAGCAACGACAGCTTCGTTAAACCGATGGGGTTCATAAAGTGCTGCTATGATGAAATTGGTATCAAGTAAGCAACCACTGGGCTTTCCAGCATTTTTGAGAACTGTTTGAATGGACGAAAACGGAGCAACGGATCCCATCTCAAACTCCCGTATCTTTGTTGGCTCTGTTTTGATCAAGCGACCCAATCGCAGCAATATCATTGCTATCGCTGTCCTGATTTTGTTCTGGTTTTGGTAGTTCCGTAATCTCTTGAATAATTTTCACCAGCTCAGGCGATGGTTCTTGTTTTCGCAATTTCCTAAATAGCTCCTGGGCTTCTCGGAGCCCCTTTTTTGAAGGTAATAAACCTGTATTTGACATTTTAAACTCCTCCGTACTTTTATTTCTAAATTAACACAAGGATATTCCATGAGAACATATCGATATTGTTTGATTTTTTTGTTTTCACTCTGTGTTTTTCTCATCTTTTGTTAGCGTATCGCTCCAAATAACAACTCCTCAAGCGTCATTCCAAACACCTGCGCCACTCTTGCAAGTCCATGGAGATCGCGTGGTCTTGAGCCATTGGCCCACTGATTGAGTGTGCTGACAGGGACGCCGGTAATTTCGGAAAGTTTGCGATAACTCCACCCGCGTTTTAATAATTCATGCTGGATGATGAGGCGCGTTTTTAATTGCGGTTTATTATTAGTTCCGCTCATTCTGTTACCTCCTGCCGTTCGTGAGCCGTGAGTCCAGAAAACCAAGCGCTAATTGCCAAGGCCCGTAAGCCAGCTCCACGTAATGGGAAATGCTTGTTTCGGCAAATTTCAGCAATGACCTCAGTTTGCCGATCTTCGCCAGAGTATATTTTATTAAAGGCTCTCTCTTTGAGTGCCCATTCACGTTCTTCGAGAGCAGATTGTTCTGCTCTCGCACGCTCCTCGGCATCTTGACGGGCTTTACTTTCAGCCCATGTTTTTTCTAAAGATTCTTGAGATTCGACGATTTCCAAAACACCTCGCATTGCAGTTGCCAGATAGGCCATCGGCGAATGGCAGGGATCACCCCCAGGGAGACCTTTGCGCTTGAGATAATCAAAACACTTTGTGATTTCTGCGATCGAAAAGTCTCGTCTGATGTCTTCAAATGCCCTTTGCTCGCTCTCTTTCTTTCGCTCGGGTTTTAAAACTGAAAAATAAGTTCGTAATTTTTCTGGAAGCTCTGAGAGAGAGCTATTGTTTTTATATATTTTAATATCTTTAAAGGGGGTTGCTGGAGCAACCCACG
>CAZBEI010000004.1:0-5041 GCA_964490895.1 uncultured Bdellovibrio sp.
CACATCAGACACCGAAGTTTTACTTTACGCTTTCACGCAATGGGGCACAAAAGTGTTTAGCAAACTGATCGGCATGTTTGCTGTGGCGATCTTAGACACGGTCGAAAAAAAAATCATTTTAGCACGTGATTTTTTTGGAATTAAACCGCTTTATTTTACATTATTTCAAAAAAACATGGCTTTTGCATCCGAAATTAGCCCCCTCCTAAAATTACCTGGAGTTTCAACCAAAGCCCATCCTCAATGTCTTTACGAATACTTGAGATTTGGTGAAACTGATTTTTCAGAAAATACTTTGTTTAAGGACATCCAGCAACTTTCTCCCGGACATTTCTTAGAAGTCCCGCTCGAAAATCCAAGTGATTTTAAAATTCAAAAATATTGGGAGATCCAACTACAAGAGCCCATTGACATCTCTTTTGATGAAGCCGCAAAAAAATTAAGAGATCTTTTTTTTGAAAGCGTCAACTACCATTTGCGCAGTGACGTCCCCTTTGGAGCCACTTTGTCCGGAGGGATTGACTCCTCTGCCATTGTGATGTGCATCCGTCATTTGGTGGGAGCACAGCATGATTTTCCTGTCTTTAGCTACATTGCAGATGACCCGAAAATTAGCGAAGAAATTTGGATCGACCAAGTAGCCAAAGCGGCAAATGTAAAAACCCACAAAATTTTTCCTCGCTATGAAGACATTGGAGAAGATCTAAGAAAATTAGTCCAAACCCAACAAGAACCCTTTGGAAGCACCAGCATCTATGCACAATATCGCATTTTTGAGGCCGTGAAAAAAAATGGAATAAAAGTAATGCTCGATGGGCAGGGTGCAGATGAACTCCTTGGAGGTTACCGGCCTTATCTCGGAGCCCGCCTTGCCTCTCTGGTTCGAAATCAGGATTGGGGTGAAGCCCTAAAGTTTTATTTTAAAACGTCTCGGCTCCCTGATTTAGGACATAAAAAATTAGCTTTTTATACTGCAAGCCATCTCTTGCCTCATCGATTGCAAAAACACTTGCGTTCTCTCATTGGTAAAGAGTTTATCCCCTCTTGGTTAAATCAAGAATGGTTTCTTTCTAGAAAGGTCACACCAAAATCAAAACACCTGATGGGAGGAACTGAGCTTTTAAGAAAAAGCTTGGTTCAAACTTTATGTGAAACCAGCATTCCACACCTCTTGAGATACGAAGATCGAAATTCGATGGCTTTTTCAATCGAAAGCCGAGTTCCATTTTTAAATCCAAAATTAGTGGAGTTTATTTTTTCTCTGCCAGAATCCTACCTCATCTCACAGGAGGGGACTTCTAAAGCCGTTTTTCGAGAAGCCATGCGTGGCTATGTCCCTGACGCAATCTTAAATCGCAAAGACAAGATCGGATTTACCACTCCTGAGGCAAAATGGCTAAAAGAACTCAAAAATCAAATTAACGAACTTGTTTTGAATCAAGAGTCTCTGCTCAAAGTCCCTGTTTTAAATGGAATAGAAGTAAAAAAAGAATGGAACGCATTTCAAAAAAGTGGCCAGATGTTTGATTGGCGTTTTTGGAGATGGATTAACTTAATAGAATGGACGAAAGCCTTTCAGGTCAACTTTGATGCTTAAACTGTCTAAACCTGTCCTTTCTAGAGAGAGAATGCTCATTGTCTTGCTGACTTTCTTTTTTTTAACTTCTGTTGCGGTCAACTATGCCACTTTTGTTGTGCCCAGCTACTACCGCTTAGGATATGTTTTAATAAAACCGCCGTCTTTTATTTTAGGATTATTTTTAATTCTGCTCAGTCTTTTACCGGCCTTTCATTTGCCCATTCAAATTGAAAGGCCTTCTCAGTTTGCATATTGGTACCTTTATTTGACAGTTTTTATTCCCAGTGTCTTGATCCCTTATTTTGGAATGGAGTCTCACTTAAAGCATTTGCTCCTACAAATTACGGTCTTTACACTTTCTTTTTATCTCATTGGGGTGAGCTACCGGTTTCCTTTAAAAAGAATACCTGCCTTCACTTACTCGAGTCGTCTTTTTTTTGTGATTATTTTTTTAGTGAGCGTTCTCTTTTATCGACAATTATTTAACATTTTTGGACTCCATCTTGAGCCTACAAATTTTAAATTTATTTATAGCTTGAGAGAAAATTTTGATAAAATCATGCTTCAACCAGAGAACCGATTTCTGGGTTATTGGATTGCATGGCAAGGAAGCATCATCCACCCGTTATTTATTGCTCGTGGACTGGACTATAAAAACTGGTTTTTACTCCTAATCGGTATCTTTGGGCAGTGGGTTATTTATTCTCATACTGGACTAAAAACACCCCTTCTTTCTGTTTTATTGCTTTTTGTATTGTGGCTTATTTTTCTAAATAAAAAGAAAATTTCGCCTCTTTTCATCCTCAGCGCCGGAATTTTTTTAGCCCTCATTGCGGCTCCTATTGATCGAGTGATTGATTCGCCCTGGATCAGTTCTTTGTTTATTCGAAGAACCCTAGTCACTCCTGGACTTTTGACTGGATATTATTTTGATTTTTTTTCAACCCATTCGCACACTTATTTTTCGGACAGCTTTTTAAGACATTGGATCCCCTACCCTTATGATCTCCCTGTTCCAAAACTCATTGGGCTCAACTATTTTCATCATGTTGAAACCTCTGCTAATGCAAACTTTTTTGCTTCTAGCTATGCTGAACTGGGTTTAATCGGGATGCCTTTGGTTGGATTTTTACTGTCTGTTTATTTTTTTATTTACGACTCGCTCAGCCAACGGTTTTCTCAGTGTTTTTCTATCCTCATGATTTTATTAGGCACTGTTGCGCTTTCGAACTCGTCTTTACAAACTTGTCTATTGACCCATGGGCTTTTTTTCTTACTTATTTTACTGGCGCTTATGCCGGTTAAAAGAGAGCACCTCGCACCAAAGTTTTAGGTTGACTCTTTTCGTAAGATAGTGTTCTTTTCATAAAAGCTGTGACACAAAGACTAAGCCCTACTGTTCGAAGACTCATTGTATTTGCTTTTGATTTTATGGCTATCGGTGTCTCTTTTTTAGGCGCCTTTTTTTTAAGATTTGATTTTAAAATTCCACCCGAATATTACTCTTTAATCAAAACAGGGTTGCCCTGGGTTTACCTTTGTCAAACCTTGGTCTTTGCCTCTCAAGGGCTTTACCGTGGGATGTGGTCTTTTGCAAGTCTGCAGGATCTTTTATTAATTTTTCGATCTGTTTTTTTAGGAGTTTCTCTGACCGTTCTTGTTTTTACAATGAACTGGAATCTGCTCACTGGCTGGCCAAGATCTATTTTTATTTTAGATGGTTTTTTACTGATCCTGATTTTAGGAGGTGGGCGATTTATTTTTAGATTTTCGAGAGAAGTCGTTCTGTCTTCGAGGAAAAAGAGAAAGAAAGTTTTACTTGTTGGCGCAGGTCAGACTGCGCATCTAATCGCCAGAGAGTTTTTACAGCGTCCTGAACTCGGTACAAAAATTGTTGGGTTTTTAGACGACAACCCACGGCTTTCTGGATTTAGGCTCCACGGGATTCCGGTGCTCGGAAGGTTAAATACCATTTCTCGTTGGGTGACTCGGTATCTCCCAAACGAAATCATTATTGCTATTCCGAGTTTACCTGGAACTGAGGTCAAAAAAATCCTGTCCGTTGCACAAGAGTTTAATATATTTTGCCGCATTTGCCCTCCTATTCGAGATGCTTTGTTGGGAAATATTCAACTCAATCAACTTCGTGAAGTCAGAGTAGAAGATCTATTGCGTCGAGATGTGGTCACGATAGACGAAATAGGTTTAGAAAAATTTCTTCAAAATAAAAGCGTCCTCATCACTGGAGCAGGAGGCAGCATTGGGAGCGAACTGTGTCGGCAGATTTTAAAATACAATCCTCATACTTTAATTCTCTATGAACGCTCTGAATACAACCTCTATCGAATTGCGCAAGAATTTCAGGAGGCATTTCCTTCAAAAACAACTGCAACAAAATTAGAGTTTATCATTGGAGATATTCTGGACAGAAAAAAACTATTCCACACTTTTGATAAGTTTCAGCCCGAACTGGTCCTCCATGCAGCAGCGTACAAACACGTACCCCTCATGGAAGAAAACCTCGACGAAGCCATTAAAAATAATGTCCTTGGAACTTCTATTTTAGTCCAAGCTGCATCCCAGTTTCATGTCAAAAATTTTGTGCTTATTTCTACAGACAAAGCCGTACGCCCTACCTCAGTCATGGGAGCTTCTAAAAGAATGGCTGAACTTGTGACTAATAAGCTCGGTCAATCCAAAACAATGAAAACATCAGCAGTGAGATTCGGAAATGTGTTAGATAGTGAGGGCTCAGTTTTACCGCTTTTCCGTGAGCAGCTCAGTCGGGGCGGGCCGATCACTGTTACGCATCCAGAAGTCACTCGCTATTTTATGACGATCCCCGAAGCCTCAAGGCTTGTATTGCAAGCGGCCATGCTTGCAACTGGGGGCGAAGTCTTTTTACTCGATATGGGCCAACCTATTTTAATTCGAGATTTAGCCGAAGAACTCATCAAACTTTCTGGCCTGAGACCCTATCACGATATCGAAATTGTCTACACTGGCCTTCGAAAAGGAGAAAAACTCTTCGAAGAACTTCTGATCGAAGATCAACACATAAAGCCGACTACCCACCCAAAGATTTTGGTGTCTTCTAATGAGCTCCTTACAGAAATTCCGCACCTTTGGCGAGAAGAACTTGCAAACTTTGCAGAACAATCCATTCTTTATACCACTCAGGATCTCATCAACTGGATTAAACGCTGGGTGCCAGAATACACTGGATTTCAGGACCCAGAGCTCTTGAAAAAACAGTCCCCAAACCCAAAAACCAGCGAAGATACAGCTTCTAAGATCCAGTCAAGCCTAATCCATTAAGAGAAAGTATAAAATGTCTTTTAATTCAGCAGTTTTTCTTATTTTTCTTTTATGTTTTTTAGTTGGATGGAAACTTCTTGATCGATCTTTACAAGGACGTTGGATTTTTATCACGGCTGCGTCTTTTTTCTTTTACGGCTGGTG
>CAZBEI010000005.1:0-5567 GCA_964490895.1 uncultured Bdellovibrio sp.
CTTCCTCCATGAAGGTAAAAAATCATCCGGCCAATCATTGGCCTTATGGGTTGGTAGCCCTTCTAACCTGTGTCTCTAGCTACCTCACAAGAAACTGATCGGCAGTCCGTGTGAGAACTTAATAAATATTTTGAAATTTATCTTTTGGGCAGATTTTGCCTAGGGGCGAGGGCTTACGTCAACTGGATCGACACCATTTTCGAAACACCGGGTTCTTCCATGGTCACCCCATAGAGGGTGTCGTTTAATTCCATCGTTTTTTTATTGTGAGTGATTAAAATAAACTGGCTCTTAGTTGCCATCTCTCGCAAGAGAGCATTAAATTTTCCAATATTGGCATCATCTAAAGGGGCGTCGACCTCATCTAAAACACAAAAGGGAGATGGCTTGATCATAAAGATCGCAAAAATAAGGCAAACCGCAGTGAGGGCTTTTTCGCCTCCCGAAAGCAAAGTGATGTTCGTGATTTTTTTACCAGGGGGCTGAGCTAAAATATCGACCCCTGCTTCTAAAATATCTTTTGTCCCTTCTGGGGTTCCGTCTAGAGTCCCGTCTGGATAAACCAAAGCAAGCGAGGCTTGCCCACCTCCAAAAATAATGGGAAAGAGTTTTTCAAACCGATCAGAAATAGCCTCGAATGCTTTTTTGAAGCGATCGAGTGAGGTTTTATTGATAAATTCGATGGCGTCTTTTAAATTGACAATGGATTGTTCGAGGTCCTTTTTCTCGGTACCCAAATGGTCGTAACGCTTTTTTAATTCGTCATATTCATCGATAGCCATGACATTGACTTCGCCCAAACGCCTGATACGCTCTCTTAGCTTTTCGACTTCTTCGCCCAAAAGTGTTTCTTCTTGTGTCGTCATTTCTAAAGTTATTATAGGGGAGTCCATTTCTTCTTGAATAGAGATGTCAAAACAACCCAGGCCGTATTTTTCTTCTAAACTTTGAATGAGATAGGAGCTCTCCACTAAAAATTTTTCAGAGTCAAGCGCATATTGATTTTCTAAACTTCCCTTTTCGTCAATCTGCAAGCGTGCTTCTTTGATGCGGGAGGCTTTTTCTTGTATTTTAAGGTGGATTTTTTCGATGGTGTCTTTCTCTGCTGACAATTCGGATTGCGTGTTGGAGAGGGCACCCAAGAGTTCGGCGGTTTTTTTTTGTAGAGGGTGGTCGACGGCCTTGATTTTTTCGCACTCCTCTGATGTTTTTTCGATGGTCACATTCAACTCTAATGCTCTTCTTTGTCTTTCTCCGATGAGAACTTCGAGGGAGTCTAAATTATTTTTTAAGGAATGGATCTTTTCTAGAGATTCGCTTTCCTGTGTTTTCAGTTGAGAGAGAGATTTTTCTTGATCTTGTATGCCTTCTTCAAGTTCAAGCAAGTCTCTTTCTTTTTCGTGGACTTCTTTTTCAATCTCTGCCGCTCTCTCCTGGATGAGCTCAATTTTTTGTAGAAGTTCTGCACTTTCTTTTTGTGCGGCTTCTTTATCGTTCTGGATTTTTCGAATTTCAGAATGGAGAAGCTCTATTTGAAGTTCGACATCAAAAGTCACTTGAGCGGCTTGTTCAAGGTCTTTTGATAAGGTCGCTAATTGAATTTCTAATACTTGGATTTTGGCATGGATTTGCTTAGAGTGATTATATTTTTCATCTAATTGAGTTCGCAGGGTTTCCCACTTTTGCTCTGTCAGTTTAAGGTGATTGTCTGCTTCTTCTAAATTCAAAAGAAGTTCTTGGATTGCTTTTTTTCGTTGCAAAAGGAGCGCAGTGTTTGTCGCTTCCAGAGAACCTAATTTTAAAAACCCATGCTGATCGATACAGTCTCCATTTAAGGATACAATGCTCCAACCTAAGGCGCGTAATTTTTCTAGTGGGAAAGAGCAAGCGAGCCGGAGATTTTTTACAACACAAACTTGAGAAATAAAGCTATTTGCTGAGATTTCTTTAGTTTTCACAAACTCGGTGAGTTCTCCTACGACTTCAAACCCAAACGACTCCAGCTCAGTTTTAACTTGATTAAAAGTGAGAGGTGATTTTTGTGCTTCCCAAAGCATGAACCAGGCATTTCCTTTTTCGTGCAGCTCTTGTGCCCTCAGGGCCTGCAATAAGACTTCGTCAGAACTTGCAACTAAACACTCAAGCCTTCCTCTGAGCCAACCATGGAGACACGTTTCGTATCCTCTTTGGATTTCGAGGAGGTCGAGCAGGGGCTTGAGATCGTTTTCGAGTTGCGACTGCTTAGCCCAATTTAAATAAGCTTTAGGTCCTTCCCCGAATCCTTCGCGAGAGTGTTCGAGCTCTTCTAAGCTTTCCAAGCGACTTTTGATCTGGAGTTGGTTTTTTGATGATTCTTCTTTGTCTTTCTCTGCTTTTTTTAAGGCTTCCTCGTCTGTTCTGATTTCAGCTTGATAGGCTTGCAATTCTTTTTTTAAACTATTCTGACTTTCTTGAGCTGTTTGATTGAGACGATTTGTCTCGTCTTTGGCCTGGAGAGCGGTTTTGTTTTTTTCCTTTAATTCAAGGATTTGATTTTCTAATTTTAAATTCAGGGATTCGAAGGACTCTAGCTTGGAGCTTATCGAAGAGGCTTTGCTCGAGAGCTCTCCACTCTGAGAGAGTTTGGCTAACTGTTCTTTGTGGCTTATATCCACAGTCTTTCGAATGTTCTCTATTTGATTTCTTTTTTCTCTGAGCGTTGTTTCGAATGCTTTGGCTTGTTCGGCCAGAGATTGAAACTCTAAGTCTTCTTTTTGGGTTTTTTCCTTTTGTGTAAAATACTTGTCTTGATCGATTTGGATTTCGTTTTTTAGGGAGGTTTTTTCTTTTTCTTGGTTTTCAATCTGCCGTAATAAGTCTTCTTGCCTTTTCCTCGAAAGATCCAGGGCGCTTTGGTTTTGAGTCAACTCTTGGGAGAGTTCTTGGACCTTGAGTTGTAACTCTTCGGTCTGCTTTACTTTATGTAAGCTTTCAATCCGGTCCAACTCGGTCTGGGTTTCTGCTATTTGGATTTCGGTTCTGAGTGCGATGATTTCATGAGAGAGCATTTCTTTTTCTTTTTTGATCGCGTCAATTCTTTGATCTAAAACTTTTCTTTTTCGCCGACCCCAAGTCATTTCTTTATTAAATAAATCGTCTTTATACTTTCGATAAAGCCGAGCTTTTTGGGCCTGTCTTTCGAGGGTGTGGAGGGTTTTTTCGATTTCTTGGAGGATGTCTGTGAGGCGAGCGAGATTTTGTTCCGCGAGTTCTATTTTTCGAAGCGACTCTTTTTTTCGGGCTTTGTATTTTGCAATGCCTGCAGCTTCTTCGATCAAAAGCCTACGTTCTTCTGGCTTTGCATTGACTATTTTTCCAATTTGTCCTTGTTCTACTACAGAATAGCCCTTGGCTCCAACCCCGGTGTCCATAAAGAGCTCTTGGACATCTTTGAGTCGAACAGAAATTCCGTTGATGTAATATTCGCCTTCTCCAGTGCGATAGACTCTACGAGTGACGGCGACTTCCTTGGAGTGGAGAAACAAGGGAATATCTCTTACGGTGGCTCCTGAGGGTGGTTCCTGAGACTGCTCCTTTGCGTCGGTTTCTAAGACCAAAGTGGCTTCGGCAAAGCCCATGGGAGAGTACTTTGAACTTCCGCTAAAGATCAGGTCTTCGCTGCTAGAGCCTCGCATATGCTTGTAGGATTGCTCCCCCATGACCCAAAAAAAAGCGTCTACAATATTGGATTTGCCGCACCCATTGGGCCCCACAATGCCTGTGATGGAGTGGTCAAAGTAAATGACCGTTTTATCCTTAAAAGACTTAAATCCCTGAACTTCGAGTCGCTTGATCCGCATTAGGGTTATTATTCTTAATTATACTAAAATCGTCAATTGTGTATTTTGATATTATTATTTTTTAAGGCAGTTTGACCAATCTGCCATAAGATTTGCGGCCACAATAGACCAATCATATTTTTCTATAACAGCCTTGCGGCCACGTTTAGCGATGATTTCTCTTTCTTGTGTTTCTTTGAGGAAATAATTTATTTTTTGAGCAAATTCGTCGGCTTTACTGGCTAAGACCATTCCCTCTCCCGCCTTTAGTTCTAACCCCTCGCATCCCAAAGGGGTGGTGATGACCATTCTTTCGTACGCCAAGGCCTCCAAAATTTTACCTCGTGTGCCCCCACCCTGAAAAAGAGGGACGACACAAAGTGCGTTTTGAGCGTAGAGGGGTTCGAGATTAGGAACCGTGTCAAAAAACTTTATTTTTGGATGGATCAGCTTCTTTTTAACTTCTGGGGTGGGGTGGGAGCCCACCACGGTAAAAACAATGGATTCAGATAATTTCGGCAAAACTTGGTCTATAAACCAAAACAGGCCCTGAATATTAGGGGTATAAAAAAGAGAGCCCACAAAGAGTAGGTTTTGTTTGGGCGTTTGGGGTTTGGGCAATGTGGCAAGTGCGTTTGCGCCCCCTCGGGTTTTAGACCACTGTCTTTGGGGATAGAGTTTTTGGTATTTTACTAAGTCTTCTTGCGAATAGGCAAATCCAAGATCGATTCGCTGCGTCATTTTTTTTTCAAGACTAAAGGTTGATTGAATATGAAAAGCATTAAAAAATTTCTGCCCAAACTTAAATGGATACGATCCAGTCTGCAAAATGAGTTCTGATTCAACATTTAGAAAAGTGCATGTTTTTTTATATGTTTGATTAAAAGATGTTTGTGATTTCGGAAAAAATCTTGCCATCCGGAGTTCTTCGGCGTGGATGATCTGAGGCTTCCATGTGTGCAGAAGTTCTTGAACTCTTGCCATAAGCTTTTGAGAGTGGGGACGATGGTGGTAGGAGCGAAACAAAATGTCCGATACTTTGAGCGGAAACCACAAGGGCTCCGGAGAAAAAAATTCGCCCTCAAATGAGCGTGTGTGAGAGTCCAGCTCTGGAGACTGATTAAAGCCTAAAATTTTTACCTGAGCACCCAGCTTTCGAAGAGCAGGCCATAGATAGAAGTTCCTAACCTTAGGACCTGTAAAGGGCGGATCAGGATGATCAGAGAGCAGAACCAAAATGCGTAAAGAGCTGCGTAAGGACATTTTGACTAAAGAATAATCTAAGGGAGGCGGGACTTCAATGGATTCTCAGGGGGAGGCGTGGGAGCAGGGCTTTTGATTTCGCTACTGGGTGTGCTCACGGTGGTGGGTTTCAATTCTTTTTCTATGGGTTTTGCAGTTTTTTTATAGTCAGATGCGTACCAACCCCCACCCTTCAGAGAGAAAGAATTTAAGCTCATCAGCTTTTTTACTTTAGACCTGCAGTCAGGGCACTCTGCCAATGGTGGGTCAGAAAATTTCTGAAGAATTTCATGCACCTTCTGACACGAAAGGCATTCGTACTCGTAGACAGGCATCTCTTGTTCCTCGAGGTATAAGTTGTGGATAAATCAGAGTTTGTCAAGTTTTGAGTGCGAACCATCACAGTGCGGAGGGTTTTTGGTTTGCTTGCATTGGCAGAGGGCCACCTTTTTGGGTTCGAGGATTTCAAATTTGAGAGATCGAAATACCCCATCTTTTCTGTGGGCA
>CAZBEI010000006.1:0-15387 GCA_964490895.1 uncultured Bdellovibrio sp.
CTAAAACGCTTTTGGGATGATCTCGCTTGGTCTCGAATTGTGGAATGGGGGAGAGATCTTGTGGGTATTAAAAGATACTTCCAGAAAAACATCCAAGAGTTTCTTTATATTTTATTTCAAAATAACTGGCCCACCCCTGAGTGACGCAATTTTTCATGTATCGTCCTAAAACTTCATGGAGATCCGAGCCTAAAGATTGTTCTCTAAGGAGTTGGCTTAACTGCAAGGCATCGATTTGTGGAATATAAAATCCCTGAGCATAGAGTTCTAATAATATGAGTAAATCATCTGTGGATAATATTTCTGAGGTTTGATCACTGAGTGCGCTACTTGTAGGGATACTTATCAATTGTACAGAGCCTTTGGTATAGGGACCTGCGAGGTCGACAATTTCGATTTGTTTATTTAGAATAATTCGATAAATGAGCGAGATCATGGCCTGATTAGTAAGTGCGCGACTTTCTATTTTTGCGGTTTCTGCGCATCGATCAATAGCTTGCTCTGTGGCCTCGCAGACGTTAACTTGTGGAGTTCTAACGATGGTTAAAGAAAAAATAATTGTTTTACTAGAAGATTGAAATATATTTTGTTTAGAAATTGTTGTGGTTCTGTCAGCAGTGATTTTAAATAGCCCCCTACTTGTTTGAGTGATTAAGTCTGTTAAACCAGATACGAATTTTTCATCGAGGCTACTGGGGTCAAGCAAGTGATAAGTGACTGCCAAATGCAGTGAAATTGGCGTTGAGCTTGTTGGGGTAGGCCTGGTTTGACTTTCATCGCCGAATAAAAATCTTAATAATCTTAAAGTTGTTTTTGGAACAAGAGGTCCACCTATATCTCGGTTGGCCGTTTCTAAAAGAACTTTTAATCCTAGGTATTTTGCTCCATCAAGAGATGTGTCAAGCGCTGCCTGACAGGTAGCTATTTTATCAGCAAGTGCTCGAACTCTATGAAAGTTTCGGCTATTTTCCCCTTCTGTAGAAAAAGCAAACTGAGCATAAAGAAAAGAAAATACACACAGAATGAAGGGATAATACATTCTACCGCTTAGCCGCTAGGCCGTTTTTGCCACAGCCAAAGCCTCAGGCTTCAGCTTTTTCAAAAGTGCAGTGATCCGGCTGATTTTTCGAGAGGCGCGCTTTTTTGGAATGGCACCCTTGCTCGCGGCTTTGCCCAATGCTTTGATCGCTCCCAGAAAAGTCTCTTGTACTTTTTTGAGATCGGCTTCTTTAGAGCCCACAAGTTCGAGCATGTCTTTGATGGCAGTTTTGGTAGAAGTTCGGATGATTTTATTTCTTTCGTAGTGTTTTACGTTTTGACGAGCCCGCTTGCTTGAGGTTCGAGTGTTGGCCATGGTCTATATCTCCTTTACACGAGAAAGAGTTCCCGTTCGCTCACCTATTTACACTGAATGAGAGAGCTCTTCCATATAAATCTGGACCCCCTGATTCAGGTCCGTAAAGGGCGTGGTATAGCCTTCTTTTTGCAAACGAGCCATTTCGGCCTGTGTAAAGTACTGGTAGCGTTCCCTCAAATGCTCCGGGGTGTCTATAAAAACAATGTTGGGCTTCTTTTTCAAAGCTGCAAAAACAGCCTCTCCAAGATCCAAAAAACTTCTGGCTTGCCCTGTCCCAAGGTTAAAAATTCCACTCTGGATAGGCTTCTTGAGTGCAAAATGTAGGACTTCTAGGACATCTTGGATAAAGATAAAGTCTCGTTTTTGATGCCCATGGGCAATATCAGGCCGGTGGCTTCTAAAGAGTTTTAAACTCCCATTTTTTACGATTTGATCATAGGCATGCAGCGCAACGCTTGCCATCTCGGTTTTATGACGTTCTCCGAAGCCGTAAACATTAAAAAACTTAAAACCACACCAGCTGGGAGGGCAAAAGCCTTTTTTCTCCTGCTCTAAGGCCCAGAGGTCAAATTGGAGTTTCGATTTCCCATAGGGATTGAGGGGCTTTAGTTTTTTGTGCAGATTTTCGTCGTTGTCGTCGTTATATCCAAGCTCTCCAGCACCATAAGTGGCAGCACTACTGGCATAAACTAAGGGGATTTTATTTTCAGTAGCATAGCTCCAGATGGATTTTGAGTATTCTAAATTGACTCGGGTTAAAAAAGCTTCGTCGTATTCCATCGTATTAGTGCAAGCTCCGAGGTGTACAATCCCACTCAATTTGGGCTTAGTTTGTGTAAGCCAGTCAAAAAGTTCGTCTCGGTCTATGAGTTGTGCATGTGGGATGGAGTGGTGCTCCGTGCGAGATTTGAAGTGTTCCAGTTTGTCTACAGAGAGGGTAGGGATGCCTTTTTTAAGGCAAGACTCCACAAACCTTGCTCCAATAAACCCAGCCGCTCCTGTGACTAAAAGGGGATGCATCATTGATGAAAGTTTACCTCGAGGGAAGTGGGTTGGCAATAATTTGAAAGTTTCAGTTTGCCCAAGCAAATCAGCCACGCTAGACTCATTCTAAATAGAGGGGATAATATCATGAGAAATATCGTTCTTACGGTTATGGGTTGTGTTCTCTGAGTGGGCATGGCAATCACCGTCTTAGTCATCGAAGACGTATCTGAAATGCAGGCGATGCTTGAGGTTTTTTTAGAGGGAATCGAAGGTCTAAAAATCATCGGGCAGGCTAAAAACGGTTGGGAGGCAAAGATGTTGTTGGATCGCCACCGCCCTGAACTTGTACTTTTAGACGAGGTTTTGCCAGGTGAATCTAGTCTGGATTTACTCAATGATTTTAATGCACAAAAGATTCCGGTGATTCTTATTACGAGTCTTGAAAATCCTGGAAGCGCCCTCCCCGATGGAGCTTTGGCCCGCTTTCAAAAACCCACTTGGAAGAACTTTGAAAAAGAACGAGAAGCTTTTGAAAAATTATTCCAAAAAATTATTCCAAAAAAAATTAATGACAATTAAATAAAAACATAATACAAAACCCCACATGGCGAAAACCACTCAAAATGTTTTTATTATGGTATGCCTTTTTTCTTTAAATGTAGCTTGGGCTACACCTGAGTTTTCATTTAAGGAAAAAGGAAAGCTCATTAAAACATTGACGTTCAAAGAAATGACAGCCCTTGCTTCTCCGGAAACAATCAAAGTGAACGAAAAACACGAAATGCGAGAGGTGGAGTACCGGGGTGTTTCTTTTTCTGTTCTTCTTGACCAAGTGTATGGAAAAAAATGGAGAATGGCTGAAGAACTTTTGTTTACGTGTACAGATGGCTATCAGCCTTCTGTGCCAAGCGAAAAATTTGCTCGTTTTCCTAACTACTTGGCCTACGAGAGGGTGGGGCAGGATTTTATCCTTGCCAATAAGTTGCAAAACGAAGCTAAAATTAACTTAGGTCCTTTCTATCTCATTTGGGAAAACCTCAAAACGGAGGCAATGAGGGCAGAAGATTTGTCTGATTGGCCCTATCAGGTGGTGAGTGTGGATTTGATCAGCTTTCAGGATAAGTTCCCCAACTTAGCTCCGCCACAGGGAAGTTCTTCGCAGCAAAAAAGAGGTTTTTTGGTGTGGAGAAGGCAGTGCATGACTTGTCACACGATCAATGGGGAGGGAGGGAAAAAAGCTCCAGAGCTCAATTATCCCGCCAATGTTTTAGAGTATTACAACGAAAAATGGCTCAAAAAATGGATTTCAGAGCCGACTCAAATTCGTTTGAATACAACCATGCCTGCTTTTAATCGAGAGGCCAAAGATAGAGAGGCTCAAATCCAAGCCGTGATTGCCTATCTCAAAGCCATGGGAAAAAAGAAACGCCACAGTCCTTGACCTTAAGTCCTTGACTTAAAGCCTTGACATAAAGAAGGATCCATTTTAGGAAATAGATTATATGGCTGTTACTATTCGTTTATCAAGACAAGGGGCAAAGAAGCACCCCCAGTACTTAATTGTAGCTGTGGATAGCAAAAAGAAAAGAGATGGGGAATATTTAGAGAAATTGGGCTATTATTTTCCTAAGGCTAAAGAGGCAAAAGATAAAGTAAAAGCAAATCTTGAGCTCATTAATATATGGAAAACTAAGGGTGCACAAGTTTCAGAAACAGTAGGACAACTCCTTAAAACCCTGGCAAAGTAGTTTTTTTGGCTTGGGGCGTGATTGTTGTGTGAAAAGGAGCTTGAGAGAGAGGGTAGGCGGGATGTCAAATCAAAATATTACTTTAGAAAATAAGAATCCAAACGAACTTTCAGTTCTCATTGAATACATGGCGAAAATGTTGGTGGACTTGCCTGATCAGGTCTCAGTCAACGTAATCGTAGGCGAAAATACAACAGTTCTTGAACTCAAAGTTGCTAAAGAAGATTTGGGTAAAATAATCGGCAAACAAGGGCGGACAGCTCGTTCAGTGCGGACCATTTTAAATGGTGCTTCGACCAAATTGCGCAAGAGAACGGTTTTAGAGATTGTAGAGTAAGTTTATTTCTGGTCACCCAAGTCCGGACGTTTTTTTCGAGTCCGAAGTTTGGACTGTTTTTCTCTCCATTCCAGGATTTTTCCATGATCCCCACTAAGTAGTATTTTAGGGATTTTTAAGCCTAAAAACTCTGGTGGACGAGTGTACTGGGGATATTTTAATAGTCCTCTTTCTAAGCTTTCTTCTTTGACCGACTTAGGATTCCCCAACACTCCAGGGATCAGACGACATACTGCGTCAGCTAACACCAAGGTGGGCAGTTCTCCACCTGTCAAAATGTAATTTCCTATAGAAACTTCTTCGTCTACACAGAGTTTGGTAAAGCGTTCGTCTACCCCCTCATAATGGCCAGAGACGAGGATCAGTTTTTTTAATTTTGAAAACTCGTGTGCTTTCTTCTGATTAAAGAGAGGGCCTTGAGGAGAGAGTAAAATAGTTTTTACACCTCTTGAGGGTACAGGACAGACACTTTTCCAAGCAGCATGCAAGATGTCTGCTTTTAAAATCATCCCTGGACCTCCCCCGTAGGGGGCATCATCTACTTTTTTGTGCTTATCTTTAGAGAAGTCTCGGATTTGGGTGAGGTGAAACGACACAAGCCTTTTCTGGCATGCCTTTCCTAAAAGACTAGACTCTAAAAAAGGGGACAAAACCTCCGGGAATAACGTGAGGAAATGAAACTCCATAGAACTTGCTATTTGTTCCCTAGTTCCTCTTCGATCAGATCCGAAAATGAATCCAGCGGCAGAGCACCGCTGAGCAGCTGACCGTTGACAAAGAATGTAGGAGTAGACCTCACTCCAATTTTTTCGCCATACTCTAAGTCTTTTTCTACAGCTGTTTTATATTTCTTAGCGCTCATGCAATCCGTGTATTTTTTGAGATCAGCTCCAATTTCTTTGGCATATTTTTCTAAACTTGCTGAATCTAGCTTGTCTTGGTTTTTAAAGAGCTTGTCGTGATATTTCCAAAACTTGTCAGTACTCTGTTCGTTCACGCACATGGAGGCTTCGGAAGCTGGTTTTGCGTTATTGTGCATGGGCAATGGAAAATGCTTAAAGGCAAAACGCACTTTGCTGCCATATTTTTTCTTCAGTTCGGTTATCGTATCTGCCGCTCGGCTACAAAATGGGCATTGAAAGTCAGAAAACTCAATAACAGTCACTGCTGCATTTGTCTTTCCAAACGAAGGAGAGGTTCCCACTTCGACTTGGATGTCCATCTTCGGCTTTTTAAAGAAAACTTCTACGGGAGAGGATTTTGTAAGTTTTGCAACATAGGCCTCAATGAGTTCCTGTTTTTTTTGAGTTTTCATGTAGGCATTGATTTTTTCTTTAATCTGAGGAGTGATTTGAGCTTCTGGAATTCTCTTGTCTGCCACAAATTTTTTATAGTCTTTATCAGAAACTTTAATCTCTCCGCCGGCGACTTTTTTATTGATATAATCTTCTAAACCCAAACCGGCTTTTTTCGCTTCTGCGCCTATGAGTTTATCGATTAAAAGCTTATTGAGGCGATCCATTTTGAGATCGTATTCTTTTTTCTTAAGTTCAAAGAAATCTACTTTATCTTCTCCAATGAGAGCTTCCTCTGTGATTTCTTCGCTTCCAATTTTTGCCAAAACTCCTGTTCTGGGAGCGTCTTTAAAAACAAAATGGGGTTTTGCTTTTGCTGTTTGATCAGAACAAGAAGTCAGGACAATAAAAAAGGTAAAAGCGATACAGCTGGTGACTAATACAAATGGAAAAAATCTATCTTTAAAATTCATGGTGCCTCCTAAGCCACTTATCGTAAGTCAGTCATACAGCGGATGCAACGAAAAACTATTTTTTTAGCTTTTATTCGTCCTCGGATCAAAAGAAGCCCTAAGACTACTTGGACAAAACACCAGATCCAAATCCAAGGGCCGCGGATGTGGTATAGCATAAATATGATAAAACTGAGCCCAAATGCACTTTGGAGAAATACAGGATAAGGGTGTGGGTGACGCAACACCATCTCCCGTTGACAACGGGGGCAGCAATTAGAGGGCTCGCCGTTAGAGGGCTCGCCGTTAGAGGGCTCGTAAGATGTCATGAATATGGAGGATCCCCACCAAGGTGTCTTGTTCGTTTAATACAGGGAGCACGCTGATTTTACTGGGCCGATTTTCCATGAGCTCTAAGGCCTGCGATGCCAGCCAGTGGGAATAAACAAACACTGGCTTTTGAGTCATGACCTCTGATGCACAGAATTGAAATATTTTTTCTCTGTGTTTCAGCGCTCGTCGCAGGTCTCCGTCTGTAATAATTCCTAAAAGTTTTCCGTTTTCGATCACTAAAACAGTGCCGAGTTTTTTCTGTGTAGCTGTTAGGAGAACCTCATCCATGGAGGCCTGTGGGGGTAGCCCTGGAATTTCCTCACCTTTGTGCATCAGGGTTTCTACTTTCAAAGACAGTCGTTTTCCCAAACCTCCTCCCGGGTGATTTTTGGCAAAATCTTGGGTGTCTCCTCCTCTGAGTTTCATGAGCGTGATAGCAAAAGCATCTCCAAGGGCAAGTGCCAGAGTCGTGCTTGCCGTTGGGGCAAGTTGGAGAGTACAGGCTTCTTGTGCAACAGAGCCATCGATCCAGGCGTTACAATATCCAGCCAGTTGCGACTGAGGATTGCCTCCCAGGCCTATAACAGGAATTCCAAAATTATTTTTCAGTACCCTTACAAAATCTAATAGCTCTTGAGTGTTTCCAGTATGACTGAGTGCAAGGAGTGAGTCCTGGGGCCTGACATGGCCAAGATCTCCATGGAGAGCTTCGGTGGGGTGAATAAAAAGTGCAGAGCTGCCAGTGCTCGCAAGCGTAGCTGCTATTTTTTCAGCAATTTTTCCAGATTTCCCAATCCCAGTGAGCAAAATCTTTCCGCCCTCATTCAAAGTTTTTTTAAAGATCTCAAGCGCCTCGAGTAAGGCGACAACCTCAGTGGGGTTTTTTAATCTCTCTAAACATTGAAAGAGGGCCTCTCCCTCGATTTGGAGGACTCTTTTGAAGTGTTCTATCATAAGTTACTCTTTTAACCATGCTCTGTTGACAAACACCAATGAGTTTTTTAGCCTATATAAAACGTAAGAGAACGTAAGGGGGGAATGATGACAACATTAGGCAAGATGGTCTTTGTGTCGGGGTTTGTATTTTCTTTGAATTTAATAATTATTTCAAATAGTTACTCCGAATCACTGGGTTTTAGCATTAAAGATTCGTCAGATCCAGAAGTCGCGGTTCTGGTATTAGATGATGAGACTTTAGCTCCAATCCAAGGAGCACAGGTGATTATTTCCAAGCTTAGGCAGGAGAAGGGCTCCAATTCTCTCATGTTGACTGTCATTAAGGAAGGCTATGTTCGATTTAGTCTGATTGGGAATTTCACAAACGTTACCGTTTACTTAAAACCTTCGCCGGCCGGAATGACAAGCCATCTTGTGGCAGGAAATTTTCAGGGATGGGATCCCTTGCCTGGAAAAAAGTTAGTTCAGCTAGGACTGAATTTTAAATGTCCCAATGTGCTCGAATTTCTAGATTTTCAGACGGGTATGTTTTTTTCGCCAATCAAAGACACCATCAATGTCCATGGGGATAGACAAGTGCCATCCAATCTTGTGCTTCCTGATCAAACAGTTTCTTATTCTTTTTTTAATATCAGACTCAATAAACCCGAATACCACTGGCCCTTGTTTCCGACTCGACCTCTGAGGCTTGTTGCATTCGAAGCGACTTCAAAAGTTTCGGACCTCATGGGCGCAGTACAAGGGGGATACACGGCAGATATATTAAATAAAATAAATTTTGGAAGAGTTGGACTGACGGATGTTTTTATGCCCCAGTCTGGCCTGCATAAGGACATTGCACTTGGGTATGTGTTGACGCCAAAGCAGTACCAAGTGATCTCAGCTCAACCGTCTTTTAAGGCAGATGTCTTAGTAGCCTCCTTTTTAGATTTGGACGGAAATCGCCAAGCTTTTTTACCTTTTGATGTCAAGACTGCAGCAACTCTCAGTCAACCCAATGTCTTGCCTGTCGACCTCGCAGGCATGAAATTGAAGCGGAGAAAAGTTTTGACTGGAGTGGAGCAAGTTTTGACCGTAGCTGTTGGAGAAAACAGCAAATTGATCTCAGGGATTTTGTCTCCAGCCAAAGGAGGAAAAAAATCACTTGCAGTGACGCCGGGAGTCTTTTTGCCGGTTGTTCCGGTGGAGGATTATACGCAGTTGCCAACGGTCATTAAAACACAAGCGTTCTCACAGGGCATCAGGGTGATGAGTTTTTATAAAACCCAGGCTATTCCCTCTTTCGACTTTTTTCTGGATTTAGATTCTACGCCGCCCACCCAAAATCCAGAAATAACCTATCCTGTTTGGACCGTTGCTGTTTTGCCCGGAGCCGGCGAAGTGAGTGTGAGCACAGAAGGGCTGGATGGGATCAAACAATACTCGATCTCTACACTTGATTTTGGACCGATTTTTAATCAGAATTCGATTGACGTATTCTTGGTCTTAAAAGCTCTGAGTCGGTTCTCTAAATCGGTGGCCCTGCTTAAAACTGGGGATTTGTGAATAAAAAGGCCTTCCTTATTCTTGCCATTTTGATGGCCCATATTTCTTGTATGAGCGCTTACCGAAAAACGGTGGGTGGCAACATCAATCAAGTGTTTACACGTCTTTATTTTACTGAATTTAATACAGCTTGGCAGGCTGTTTTGGATTCCTTAAAGTCCTCACGTTTGGATGTTTCTAACCGTGAGGGAGGATTTCTCCAAACTAGGTGGACAGACAATACGCAGGAGAAAAACTTCACAGATTCCTTCGGGTCGGCAGATACTTATTTGAGCGCAAAGTATCGCTTTCGAATCACCGTGGCCAAGGGGTTTTTTAATGGAGTATCGGCCATCAAAGTGAGCGTCCAAAAAGACCAAGTGGTACAACGAGATGTTTTAGAGGGTTGGAAGCCTGTCGAATCCGATTCGATAGAAGAAAACACGTTGCTCTATCGGATGGGGAGACTCATTTTTATCAAAATGCGATTAGCTCAGCTTGAAGAAGAAAAAACCAAGAAAGCAATCGAAGAAACTACGTTTGAATAAGGCTTTTAATTGTTTTTTCTAATAAAAGTTTTATTTCAAGGTTAGAAGTTTTCTTTTTAATATTTTCCAAGCGAACTAAAGCAGCTTTTGCTTTGATGGTTTGAATTGCTTCGAGAGCTTTCTGCGGCACGATGACGGGTTTCCCAGCCCTATAATTTCCAGGATACTCTACTGCGTCCAGTAATGCAGTGGTGGTTCCCTTGGGATTGAGTTTTTCTAAGACGTCAATGACTTCAAAGCGAATCACTAAAGCTGGATCTTTGATGAGAGGCAAAAGCGTCTCCCCAGATTCAGAGTTTCCGAATGTTTTAAAAGTGCGCAAGGCTGCACTGCGGATCATCCAGGAAGAATCTTTGAGAAATGGGGCAAAGCGAAGGAGTGCGTTTTTTCCACCCAGCTTAGCTGCACCCATCAAAGCAATATAGCGGCTCGAGTCTGGATTTTTGCGGTCAGTGGCGATCGTGAGGAGAGGTTCGAAAGCACTGTCACCATATTTTATAGTCCACTGCTCTAATAGTTTTTCGAACGAGGGGGATTTGAATTGCTGGATTTCGTATTTTAATATCTTTGCTGTGATAGGGCTTGCAAGAGCATGAGTGGCGAGGACAAAAAACAAGAGAGCGCTAGTTTTTAAGCATTTTTTCGAATTCTGCGACAAGGTCTTCATCATTTTTTTCTGCCTTTTCTGGTGGGGTTGATGGGCTTTTTGCTGCAGCTGGTGGGGGAGGGGCTGCCTGAGGAGGAGCAGGTGGAGGAGGAGCTGGTGGGGGAGCAGCGGCTACGGGAGTTGGAGTTTGAGGCTCAGTTGGTTTTGGAGTAGGGGCAGAAGTTGTGGCTGAAGCTGTGGCTAAAGTTGGAGCTGAAGTTGGAGTTTGAGTTGAAGTAAATTCAGGTACAGGGATTCCACTGCTGTTGAGTAAGGATTTGAGCTGTGTGTTTTCTTGTTGTAGTTTTTTTAGGTTTGCAAGGTCGTCTTCGATGACACTGTACTCCGCCAATCTCTCCTCCAGGTTTTGAATTTTGTCTTTTAGGGCATTGAGTTCTAATGGGTCTAAAGACCCTCCTGCCGTGCTCGGAGGAGTGTCTGTTTTTACTCCCAAGAGTTGTTTTTCAATACTTTCCTTTTCCTTGTTGAGGAGCAGAACCATTTTATCTTTTTCTTTGATTTGAGTTTCAAGAAGCGCAATCTTTTCAAGCAAAGCGACATCGACATTTCCACCAAGCTCCACTCTTGTGTTTAAGTTGAGGGTGGATTCGCCAAAGAGTTGAGTTTTCACATCTTCTGTGTTGAATATGAGAGTTTTTAGATAATGTTGGACGACTTCTGCAGGGACGAGTTTGCTTCCAAGCCCAAGGCGTCTTTTGACTAAAATCCAATACCCCGAATAAAGGGCCAAGAGAGAGCAAATGACAAAAGCTTGGAACAATATGAGTTCTGCTGTAAAACGGGAGAAAAGATAAATCCAAGAGTTCATGATCTATTACCCTACTCTCTATTGTAAAAACTTAGGCAGTCTCTGTCAAAAATCTTTGAATAGTGAGCCGTCAAAAATCTATCGGGACTTGAGAGCTTCTTGAGAGAGCTTTTTGTAGGCTTCGTTTAATTTTTTTGTCAGAGGCCCTGGTTTTCCATCTCCAATGACATGGCTATCTACGCGAGTGACTGGAAAAACTTCTTTGATTGTGCTGGTGAGAAAGACTTCGTCGGCCTCAAAGAGCCGCTCTTTTGGAAAGCGGACTTCTTGTATTGGCAGAGCTAATGTCTTAGCACATTCCATCACTTTTTTTCTTGTGATCCCATCCAAAATTCCAATCTCAAAAGGAGGTGTGGCTAGAATTCCACCTCGGGCATAAAAAATATTAAAAGTCGTTCCTTCAGTAAGATGGCCCTCTGCATTACAGAGAAGAGCGTCGTCATAGTTTTCTGCTGCAGCTTCAAGGTAGCTGAGAATGCTGTTTAAGTAATTTCCAGACTTCATGGCTGGGTCTAGAGCTCTCGGGTCATTTCTCAGCCGGGTCGAAATTTTAAGACTGAGTCCCTTGTTCCACTGTAGTGGAGTGGGAGGCTCTAGGGGTTGTAGGATGATGTAGTACTGAGTGGGGGTTTGAATATTGGAGAGCGAAAAACCAATGGGGCCCACTCCGCGTGTAATGATGATCCGACAGTAAATGTCACTTTGATCTGAGGAGACAGTGGTCCTGTATTTTTCGAAGGTTTTATGGATTTCTTTTTTCAGGACCTCAGGGGATTGATGGATGCTCATTTGGCAAAGGTGAGCCGAATTTTGTAAGCGCTCAAGGTGTTCATCGAGGTATAAAAAGCGATCTCCGTAAGACCGGATGACTTCGTAGAGGCTATCTCCATAGAGAAATCCGCGGTCAAAAAGTGAAACCCGGGCTTCCTCGCCTTTTACTATCTCACCATTACAGTTTACGATGGTATTTTTCATAGAATGTCCTCCTGGGCAGACTAAACCTTATACTTTTCCAAATTTAGTTTTCTCGCTACGGCGCCGTCTATTTTAAGGCGATAAAAAGTGCCGCTATCAAAATATTTTTTCTTTTCAATGCTCGTATGTGTGTGTAGTTTGGCTTCGAGTTTGCTCTCGGAGTAGGGGATTAAAACTTCCCAAGTCTCAAATTTTTTCTTAAAAAAATCAAGGATCGTATCTCTCAACTTGATCCCATCTTTCGGATTGAGCGCTGACATCTGGAGTGCTCCAGGTGCGATAATTTTGCTTTGGTTTCGTTCGGATGGGTTTTTAATGAGATCTATTTTGTTCATCACTGTAATTTTTGGCTTCTCATTGACATTCAGTTCTTTTAATACTTTTTCCGTGACTAAAAACTGTTCGCGAGCCTGAGCGGAGCTCCCATCAACCACATGGATGAGGAGATCAGCCTGATGGAGTTCTTCGAGAGTAGATCGAAACGAAGCCACAAGGGCTGGAGGTAAGTGATGAATAAAACCAACCGTATCGATCATCACAATAGGAGGTTGGCTGTGGGGGTCTAGTGATTTGACGCTGGCATCTAAAGTTGCAAAAAGTTTGTCTTCTACTTTTACGTGACTTTGAGTGAGTGCATTGAGAAGAGTCGATTTTCCGGCGTTGGTGTAGCCCACTAAGGCAACTTTGAGGACTTCTTTTCTGCCCGAGCGCTGAACGGTTCTTTCTTTTTCTATGGAGTGGAGTTTTTCTTTGAGAATAACCATCCGGTTTTTAATAAGACGTCGATCGACTTCGATTTGTTTTTCGCCCATTCCTTTGAGGCCGATCCCTCCGCGCTGTCGTTCAAAATGAGTCCAAAAATGTTTTAGCCTGGGTAATAAATATTGGAGCTTGGCCAGTTCTACTTGAGTTTTGGACTCCTTGGTCCTGGCATGGCGAGAAAAAATTTCGATAATGACTCCAGGCCGATCGATGATAGATTTGTCTAAAGTCTTTTCTATGTTGTTAAGCTGATTTGGGGAAAGCTCTACATCTACGGCTAAGACTTGAGAGTCTGTGGATTCTAGTTCGAACTTGAGCTCTTCGAGTTTTCCCTTTCCGAGGTAAGTGGCAGGACTGATGACCCGAGTTTTAACTAAATGCGAGCTCGAGAGTTCTACCCCTAAAGTGAGCAAAAGCCTTTTTAGTTCTTCTAGGGAGTCCAGGTCAAACCCCACACTTACTACTCGGAGTGTTTTTCCATGGGGAGCTTGAGGGAGTAAAGTTTCAGTTTTTTCTAGCATGGGTTGTACTTTACTCAAGACTGCCATAAGTTGTTTGGGTGCTCAACATTTATAAAGGGGTATAAGGGCCTTGAATATCCTTTTTAGGCCTGATACAAGCCCTCTCGGGAGACATGAAAAATGAAGAAAACTATTCTAGTTGGGTGTCTGGTTCTTTTGAGTGGGTTCAAAACCTTTGCAGATCAGAAACCCTCCGTGTGTCACTTTTCTTGTGAAGCGACTGTTACCAGTCCTGATTCTGAGAGAGATACTGAGAGAGATAAGGATAAGGGTCACCACCTCGACTTTTCAATCAGTGATGTTTCGAACAAAGATACAATCAAGTTTTATCGAGCACTCACTGTTACACCCAACGATTCTTCGCTCATTCAGATTTTAAATAAAAAGACTCAAGTGAGAGTGAAGCAGGGAAGAGGCATGAGCTATCTTTCTATTTTTGGTTATAGAAAGTTATCTAATCGTCCTAATGATGAAATTTCTGCAGAAGTTCGGATTCCTCGTGCTCTATCTTTGAGTCAAGGCGAGGTTACTGGGAAGTTTCAAGTAATCAGAGTGAGAGATTCGAGCACCGAGCTTTATGGCGATGTGTCTTGTAAATATGGGTACGAGTAGGATTTTACGTATCAAGCCAAGAGATCACTTTGTCAAAATCTTGATCAATGCCTTTGTAGATTCTATTTTCTTGAGTCATAGAGAGAAGTCCTGATTTTAGCAGCGCCTTTTCTTTTGGGTTTTTCTTAATTTCGTCTCCTTCGATAAAATAAATACGTATTGTAAAAAGAGCGGCATTTACTTTGGGAAATCCCCAAAGGACTTGGCGTTCAATTCGCAAGACAAAATTGGATTGGTTTTCTTTATGCTCAAAAGACCTTCCTTTCCACTCGAGAGGATCGGTGTTGTGTGGAGGGGTGGGGTGGTGATTTAATCTTTGATCTGTTGCAAATCCCCAGACAAACCGAACATACGGTCCCTTGTAGATCATCGCGTCAACGATAGAGTGAGCGGCTTTGTTGATTTTTTCAATCCCTGCAACGGGCTCATGGATTTGGACAAAGTTTTTTCCGATTTTATCTTCAGCTTTCCAATGAGCTGGACTACAAAGATGAATATTTGAGAGCCAGTTTTTGCCACTCTCATCAACACACATCACAGCCACATCTTCTTGAACTTGAGAGCAAAGAGCATCAAAAGAAGAGGTGTAGGGGAGGTCACCATTTTGTAATTTTAAATTTTTATCAAAAATCAGTCTTTCATTTGTGAGCAGGCATTCTAAAGTTTTTAGAGATGGGCTTTCTTCGCTCAGCCGAAAGTATGTCGGGTGTTCTAGTAGCAGGCGATCGATAAAAAACTGAGTGACCGCAGTGGATACGGGTGCGCTAAAGTCATGGGTGCAGTAGTATTTAGAGAGATTTTCTTGCCTGCATTTTAGTTTATTTTCTCTGTAGTGCTGAAAGTGAGAATCCAGTTGGAATAGAAGTTCGTCTTTTTTACCATTGCCAAAAGCTGTGCCCAGTGTGCGAAGCCCAGGTGCGACTTCGTAAAGACCTTTTTCGATCGGAAAATACCTGGCAGGGAGGGGTAGGTTGTTGGGCATATTCATTAAAAGGAAAAAAACACGAAAAGTTTTAAGTTCAACATGGGTTGAACTTAATTTCAGGTGATTTTATTGTCAATATGAAATGAGCTCCGTTAGTGCAAGTGATTATGTGTAAATTGCTGGAATGACCTGGGGGGAATACTGAATTTCATCTAAAACGACAGGCCATTTGAGATTGCGGACAAAAAGTTCAGGTTCCGCACGTGCTTGTCTGATGTCAATGTCTGGGTCAAAAACAATAAAGTCAGTAACCTTAGGAAATGTTTTTTTAAGTAAAGTTGATTTTCCTACTTGTCTAGCTCCGCTCACAACAACTACGGGAAAGTGTTTGAATAGAGCTCTAATCTGGTTCTCAGCCCATCGATGAACGTAGGATAACATTAAGTAAACAGTGGCTGTTGCCAGCCTCTGCTCCTGTTAGAACCGGACGTGCGCGATTTACGCATCCGGCTCCTCGGTTTGTGTTTCAACTTCGAAATAATTCCTAGAGTAATATCCAGCAGAGCTGAGCCGGCTGTA
>CAZBEI010000007.1:0-30469 GCA_964490895.1 uncultured Bdellovibrio sp.
TGTAGACTACAACGCATATAGGGTGGGTGTGTATGTGCATTAATGCACTTAGCTGACCACTACTAATCGGATGTGTGGCTTATCCTTGATATCTTTTCTGTTCCTTTTTTTTGGTACTTTTACATTCTTTTTTCTACACTCCTTTTTTCTTCGCTAGGGCGGTTACTTCGCCATGCAAAGTAAAAAAGAAAACGTATATTTAACCTTTTTTAAGTGTAGTTCTCACTTGTGGTTCTTTCAAAAATACAGTATTTACTCCTCACAACATTTGTACACCTTTGGGGGTGTCTTAGCGGCGTGGTCCCACCTGATCCCATCTCGAACTCAGAAGTGAAACGCGCCCGCGGCAACGATAGTGCTGAGGTAGCTCAGTGTCAAAATAGCTCGATGCCCCCAATTTTTCTACCGGATTAATAATTATCCGAAAAATAAATTCTTTCACTGAGTTTGTATAGATTTTATTTAAAGAAACTATCTCGGAAAATACGTTCTTTCATAGATTTTATTTAAATAGTTTTTATTTAACATTTTTTATTTTATGCATACGATTTTGGTGGATTCGAATTATTATTTCTACATGCAACATATTAACTTTTTGTTTTTACTTTTTCACCAGTGACAAACAGGTTCTTTGTCTCTTCTTGTTCTTCTCTGCCTTTTTTAATTGTCTCGGGATCATTTTTGGCAAGCCATTCGTCCGCGAATTGTTCTAGTTTTAGATTGGCCTTGTCTATTTTAACGAAAACTTTCTTTCCGTCTATTTCTATGGGTTCCCAATCAAAGGGAATGGCGGGGTGTGCAGTGAGAGAAGTTTCGGTAAATAAGGCTATTTTTTCAGAGTTTTTTGGATCTAAAAAAGGCTCATAAACGGCGCCAATGGCATCTACACAGGCTCCCAAGAGGTCCTGAATTGTAGGGGCGCTAGCTTTTGGATCAAAGTCACAGCTCCCGTAGATCGAAGTGGCTGCGAGCTGATTTTTGAGATGTAGCGAAATGCAGACAATCACTTCGTTGGGATAAACTTTGCCAGTGACTTCAAAAAAAGGATCGGGTTGAAGCTCCTTTAGAATTTTAAGTCCCTCGTCAAAATGAGTGGTGAAAAGCTCTTTGACCATTTTTAAATAATCAAGCGGCAGTGCGCTTGATTTTTGATTTTCGATCGATAGGCGTCTTGTACTCATATGATTCCTTGCGGGAGATTTTCAATCTTATGGGGGAATTCTTCGAGCTTAACTTTTAGCTCAAGCGGTTTTCTTTTTCTTAGAATTTTGAGTGCGATGGTTTCTTTGGGGCGATGTTTGGCTAAAAGCCGTTCGACATCATAGCGTTCTTCTACCGCTGCCTGGTCTATACTGAGTAAAATATCTCCTTGCTGCAGCCCTGCACTGTCCGAAGGGCCATCTTGAACTAAGTTATAAACTAAAACTCCCTTAGAGGCTCCGAGTCCGTATTGAAATTGAAGAGCAGGGGTGACTTTTTCTGCCAAAATTCCAAGCCATGGGCGAGGCACGCGGCCATAGCGTTTTAGATCTGGTAAAATCATTTTGGCTTCGTTGATGGGGATCGCAAATCCAATGCCGCCACTTTGACCTGTGCGAGAGTAAATCACAGTGTTCATCCCAATCACTTCTGGGTTTAAATTAAAAAGAGGCCCACCACTGTTGCCTGGATTGATTGTTGCGTCTGTCTGCAAAAAATTGTCAAAAGGTCCAAGCCCAATGGTTCTATTTTTTGCGCTGATAATGCCTTTGGTGACCGTGTGTTGGAGCCCAAAGGGATTGCCGACTGCAAAAACACTTTCTGCAATTCGAACGGTATCGGAGTTTCCCATTTTGATCGGCACTAAGGTGGAGGGCACAGTACCGCCCTTGTCTTTGATGAGAATCAGAGCAATGTCCATTTTAGAATCTTTACCAATGATTTTGGCCTTATATTGCCGTTTGTCTTGCAAGATAACTAAGACCTCATCAGCTTGAGCTACGACATGGTTGTTGGTTAAAATATAACCTGCTTCATCAATAATAAAACCAGAGCCCAAAGATGTTTGCTTTCTTTCGGGGGGGATACCCCAGTGTTGCAGAAAGTTTTCCCAGCCATAAACCTGATAATTAATGATGGTTGTAGAGCTGATATTGACCACTCCGGGGAGGACCTTTTCGACAAGATCTGGGAGGGGGTCGCTTGTGACTGCGAAACTAATAATAGAGGAAAAGAAAAGAAAAAGAGGGGTTATTTTGGTCATGCTTTCTTATTTTCTCCTAATTTAAGCACATTTTAATTGATACAAGCTTTCCATATCAAAAAAGAATTAACTTTTAAACTGTGATTTTACCCCCCCCCCACTCGCAATGGTGAGGTCATTTTTGAGACAAAGAGATAAAGGCAAGGGTGGTCTTTTGTATCTAATTTTAATGTATTATGAGCTTGACGGTTTTAGTCTTGTGCAGTAATTGTGCTTTGTGAAATTGATCAATAAATTTCTTATTTATTCAAACCCAAAATGAGCATAAAATGGAGAGATGCCTGACTTTCAATATCAAGATCCGTTTCCACTGACAAAAGACTCTACTCAATACCGTCTGCTCTCAAAAGATTTTATCAAAATCACCCAGTTTGAAGGAAAAGAGATTTTAAAAATAGACCCTGAGGGTCTGACCTTGCTTGCTCAAGAAGCCATGCGGGATGTTTCGTTTTTACTGAGAACGGCACACTTAGAAAAAGTCGCTTATATTTTAGAAGATCCCGAAAGCTCCCCCAATGATCGAAACGTGGCCACTGCGCTTTTGAGAAATGCAGAAGTCGCCTCTCATTTTATCCTGCCACTTTGTCAAGACACGGGGACTGCCATTGTCATGGGTAAAAAGGGCGATCAAGTATGGACTGGAGCTTATGACGAAGTGTTTCTCTCAAAGGGTGTTTACCAAACTTATAAAGACGAAAACCTGCGTTATTCGCAAAGTGTCCCACTTACGATGTACGAAGAAGTCAACTCTGGAGACAATCTGCCTGCACAAATTGATCTTTCGGTGACCCACGGCATGGAGTATAAATTTTTATTTTTAGCCAAAGGAGGAGGCTCAGCCAACAAGAGTTTTTTATTTCAAGAGACAAAGGCACTGCTCAATCCTGTAAGTCTCGAGAAATTTTTAGTAGAAAAAATGAAAACTTTAGGCACTGCAGCTTGTCCTCCTTACCACTTGGCTTTTGTCATTGGGGGGACCTCGGCCGAGAGCTGCCTTAAGACAGTCAAGCTTGCCTCTACGGGGTATTTAGACGAACTGCCCACAAAAGGAAACCATGCTGGCCAAGCATTTAGGGACCTTGAGTTAGAAGAAAGACTTTTAAAAGGTGCTTTCCAGACCGGAATTGGAGCTCAGTTTGGAGGTAAATATTTTGCACTCGATGCGCGAGTGATCAGGCTCCCACGCCACGGAGCTTCTTGTCCAGTGGGGATTGGAGTTTCTTGCTCCGCAGATCGAAACATCAAAGCAAAAATCAATCAAGAAGGCATTTGGTTGGAGGTACTAGAGACCAATCCTGGGCGGTTTCTCCCGGAAAAACACAGAACTCGAAAAGACACGGGAGTTATCAAAATTGATTTGAACAAACCTATGAAAGAGATTTTAGCAGAGCTCACAAAATATCCTGTGACGACAAGACTTGCTCTCACGGGAACTCTCATTGTCGCGCGCGATATTGCACATGCCAAAATGAAAGAGCGAATAGACCAAGGCAAAGGGCTACCTGATTATTTTAAACTCCATGCGATTTATTATGCAGGTCCAGCCAAAACTCCAAAGGGGTTGCCCTCTGGTTCTTTTGGGCCAACCACTGCGGGTAGAATGGACTCTTATGTCGATTTATTTCAATCCCTAGGTGGGAGTTTGATCATGATGGCCAAGGGAAATCGAAGTCCAGTTGTCACGGAAGCTTGCAAAAAACATGGCGGATTTTATCTTGGCTCTATTGGAGGGCCTGCAGCCCTCTTGGCGCAGGAAAATATTAAAAAAGTGGAGTTGTTCGAGTATCCAGAGCTTGGGATGGAAGCGATTTATAAAATTGAGGTCGAAGATTTCCCTGCTTTTATTTTGATCGACGACAAGGGAAATGATTTTTTTAGACAGAGGTAAATCATGCTTTTTTTCTACATACTTTTTAATTCTGCCTTTGCTGGCGACGCCGTATTTTCGAAAAACTACCCTGGCTGGCCAGCCTGGGATAAAAAATGCCACGCGCTGTCCTTAAAGTATAAAAAGCATTTTCCCACTCGTAAAATAGATCCATTTTGTTCTCTGCCACCTAAAACGAATCCGGAGGGGGTAGATTTTAATGAAGTGAGTGAGCGCCACCTACATGGGCTTTTGGCAGAGCTTTTTTATGCTAAGAGAAATGATCAGAGAAGAAGTGCCATGACGCTTCTTTATTCTTATTCGTGTGAGACAAAAATAATTTGCGATGAGTTTAAAAATATTTTAGACCGAGAGATCAGAAGGGATTTTCTAAAACTCAGTCAAAAAGATCCCCTCTTTTTTAAAAACATCAAGGAACTCAGAGATCGGGTTTCGAAATAGGAGGCAGCATCGGTTTACTCTTACAAAAATAAAAAGCAAGCTGAAAAAAATAGAAACCATTATGCCGTCGTCGAAATCAAAGGCTTTCACTCAAAAGAACAAATTCCCCTTCTCAAAAAAGCGTTTTCTAAAATTTCTGCTGTGGATACAAAAACTTTGAGGTTTGCTCCAGAACAATCTGCAGCCAGCTTTGTCTATCAAAAAGGTACTTCTTTTGTCGAGATTTCACGTGCTTTTTTGATAGAGATGCCTGAACTAGAAATAAAACAATTGGAGTAAATCGCTATTTTTTCTTAAACGAAAGCACGTAATACACAAGGCCCCATCTTTCGTCTTCTGGCAAATGACCAAATCCTGTCATGGCTGTTCCATCGATCCCTGCTGAAATGGTTTTAAAAACCTGTTCAGGTTTCTCTCCCTTTTTAAACTTATCTTTTGCATAGGACCGAGGCTTTGGGTTCATGTACTGTCCGGCAGGCCCGTTGCCATCGCCATTATCACCATGACAAGTCAAGCAATTGGTTACATAAGAGGCTTTTCCTTTTGCAATAAGCTCGGGCGAAGACTTTGGAGGACCTGCCGAAGCTCCCTGATACAAAAATATAAAACCCAATCCAACTAAGCATTTTATTCTGTTCATTTTTGATCTCCTATTGGACTTTTACTTTAGCACCAAAGTTGCATAAGTAAAACCAAGATACCCCGATTTTAGTTTGCACTAAAATCCGGAGGAGGTCCACTCACCAATACTTCATGGGTTAGTGGGATACATTTTTACCCACTATAGGATTTAAAATTGAGAGATTCCACCATCCCGCGGATGCTGACCTGACCCGTGTAGTTTCCAAACAAGACGTGACTGGGCTCTCTACACCAATCTTTTTTTGCAATATCCCATGCCTCAAGCACCTGAGAATCATAGACAGGAATGGCTCTTGGCTTGGGGTGGACCTCTAAGTGTAACAATGTCCCATGAATGCCCAATATTTCTCTGAGCTCTCGTCTGCATAAAGCAGGGATATCTTCGTCTGGTGTTCCAAATATTAAAGTGACAGAATCGTCGTGAAAAAGAATGCCAAAACAATCTCGATTTTCTTTTTCTGGGATCAAAACTCCCATTGCCTTTGGAATACGCGCTCGGTCTTTTTCGGACACAAAAGCCGTTACAGTGACAAGAGGGGTGTATCGGATGTCGGCCAGTGCCTGTGCCAGTTTGGGTTTGGTTTTCCGAAGAAGCCGAGAGGCCTCATAGGCTGGGACACAAAGAACTATATTGTTTTGTAAAGGAAGGTTCTCAACATACATGTTTTTCTGAAACCGAGATCCTAGCTGACTGACCAAATAATATTCCAATTTTTGAATGAGCGTTTCCATGCCTCCGCATGGAGTGGCCGAGAAAGATTTTTTTTGTCGAGTGCGATTTTTTCTGAGTGTGGGGATTAGCCTTGCTCCTGCTTGGATCACCGCCTTTGGCCAGGCAGCACCAACACAGATTGAGGAGGGATTTGTGCCATAAATCCCTCTCGTGAGAGGATCTAAGAGATAGTCTACTCCAGCTTGTCCCAAAAAATGGCTACCCCAGTTTTCTAAAGTAGAAGTCGGAGACGAGGTCACTGCGTTCGAACGATAAAAAATACACCGAAAGAGGAGTTGAGATGCTTCAGACAAAGACAGAGGGAAACGCCGCTGTTTTCCCGCTCTTAAAATATATTTTTTTTTGGAACGTTCTGTAAGAGCGACAAGATCTACGTCGAGATCTTTACAAAGTGTCTCCATCTTTTGTGTCACAATGAGAGTGTGTGCAGCTTCTTCCGAAATACCCAAGGGAGTGGTGTGCGTTCGGATCAACCCACCCACGCGGGGAAGGGCTTCGAAAAGTGAAACCTCATATCCCTGCCTAGTGAGCTGGTAGGCCGCAAGAAGACCGGCAATGCCGCCACCAATGACAGTGACTTGTTTTTGAGTGGCGTCGATTGTTCCAATCATTTTGGGTGTCTCTAGCGCTGGCTATAGTATGAAACAATGCGGGAGTCAAAATACTTGTTTCCCCAGACTACTGTCAGTGAGGCCATTAGAAACCACCACAAAGAAATTCTTGATCTAGCAAAAGAAGCAATTTTTAAGATATGCGTCATATCTTTGCCGCGAATTTTATCATACCCATTTTAGTAAAATAAATTCATCACGATATATTTCGCGGGTTTAGAGAAAAGGTAATATCCAAGGGGTTGCCAAGGAGTATAAATTTTTCCGCGCCCCGTCATTCCTGGGCGCAAGACTGAGCCAGAGTTTTGATGATTAGGAACTTCTGCGCGCGCTATAAAAAATTTATTTGTGTCGTTTTTAGTGAGGGACTTGCCCTCGCCAGCTACTGTTTTGAGTTTAATGTCATTTGAAAAACTTGTATTGGGAAGTCCAAAAACTTTAAATTTAATTCCTTGTCCTGGCTTTACAAAAAGAACATCATCTTCTGGAACTTCAAATTGTGCAAACACACGATCTGTTCTTGCAATTTTAACGAGTTCTTGTCCAAAGTTAACGGGCATGCCAACCAGTTCGTCGAGGTTTGAGCTGACCACAATGCCATCTTGCATCGCCTTTACAGTAGAGTGCTCTAATTGTTTATCTAGCATCTCGAGTTCAGCATTTAAGGATTTTTTTTCGCTTTCTTTAATTTTAAATTCTCCGATTTTCCCCTCACTTTGAAGCTTTAGCATTTCGGAAGCTATTTTCTGAAGAGAACTCTCTTTCTGCCTTCTTTCTAAAATCAAATCCTCTGTTTCAAGCTTTAATAAGACATCTTCGGCCATGACAGCTTGTCCTTCTTTTACAAAAACTTCGGACACTTTTCCTTTCGATTGAGCATAATAAGTCGATGCCATAGGAACAATTTCGATCGCTGTAGTGATATTCCACGGCACTTTCACAAAGATCAGAGAAAAAATAATCCCGAGGACACCCAGTGCAGTATTTCTTTTTTTCTCCAAAGGCCATTCTTTCATTTCATACAATTTGGCCGCTATTTTTTGTGAAAAATCTAAGGACAAAATCCCACTTGGGACCGTTGTATAAAGCTCTGCATTTCTGAGGGCAACCGTGCATTGACTGACCAAAATGGAAAGAAGTTCCTTCTTATTTTCTGGAATCATATTCCTCTCTAATGATTCCATGCTCAAGACACCCAGCTCTCCTTGATCGTCTTTTAAAACATGGGCCCAAAAAGATTTGAGGTTTTTCTTTTTAAGGTATTTTTTGATTTCAGCGACTCCATTCGGATCATTTTGATAAGCTTCGCTATTGATCAAAACATCTTTTCCACTTTCTACAATTTTATTGTGGAGTTTGCCTAAGTCTTTTGTCTCTTCGTCATTTAGATCTATTTTTTCTTGCCCATTCATGGCCTGGATCAAGTACTCTTTTTTTCCAATAGGCTTTCTGGAAACAGCTCCTCTGGTGTATTCAATGATGTTTGATGAGAGATTGACAATCGACAGTAAAACAGCATCCAGGTCCAATGTGGAAGTGATTTCTTTGCTAATCTGAATCAATGCGGACAGCTCCTTTGCTTTTTTCTCAGAAGCAAACAGCCTTGCGTTTTTAATATACATGGCCGCACTTGAAGCAAAGAGCTCTAAAAAGTTTAAATCTTCTTTGTTAAATAAAAGCTCTTCCCCCTTTTTGTTGATGATTTGGATGGCACCAATGCACTCGTCTTTTACGCAAAGTGGCGAGGAAATGAGAGATCGCGTGACAAAGTTTATTTTCTTGTCCACCTCAGAGGAAAAATGAGAATCTTTGGAGCAATCCTCCACAATCGAAGACTTTTTATTTTCTATCACCCATCCAATAATGCCTGTGCCTTTGTCTAATTTTACACCAATCACCTTGTTTTTAGTGGGGCCCTCTGCAATTTTGCATTCAATTTTATCGTCATTTTCTGTGGTGAGCCAAAGAGATCCAACCTCAGCCTGCAAAAGTTCGATGGCGCGCGTGAGAACGATTCCAAGTAATTTATTTAGGTCTATGGTTTCGCTAAAACTTTCGTGAAGTTGCTTAAAAACACCCATTCTTTTCACAAAAGCTTCTTGCCTTTGAATCGCAAGCGAAGTTTTAATATGCATCGCTGTGGGTGTACAAATGTCATCCAAAAAAGCTTTATCTTCGTCATTAAACCGTTTATCGTCAGTTTGTTTATTTACAACTTCAATGACTCCAAGGACCTCGCCTCCATAAAACAAAGGTGATGCGATCAGGGATTTTGTAGAAAAACCGTTTTTTTGTTTTCGGTCACTGCTGCCATGAAAACGTTCGTCTAACGAAGTGTCATAGACAATTGCAGATTGATTGTGATCTACAACCCATCCTACAATGCCCTTGCTCATGGGCAGAACAAGATTGAGAACATTTTCGCTCCCCGTTCCTGTTGCGATCTTACACTGTATTTCTGATTTTTCTTTATGAGTGATCCAAAGAGACCCTCCTTCTGCTCCCGTAACTTTTACAATGAGCTCTAGGAGTCCACTCATCAGGAGTTCAAAATGAAGTCCCTTTTCTTGATATAGCTCATTGATTCTCCTATAGACAATGAGCCTTTTTTTAAAACTCTCTGTGTTATCACCCAAAAATTGATCAATGTTTTTTAAGGCGTCAATTTTTTTCTCTAACGGATTGGGCTTTACCAGGCTTAACTTTGGAGGCTTTGTGTTGACCTGTGATTTTTTACCTCTTCCCTCGATGAGTTTAAGATTGGGTTTGATCCTGTCAATTTGGGGCTGTAAATTTCTATAATGCTGAAAGCGTCTTTTAAGCGCCACTCTTTATTTCTCCCCAGTGGATAAAACTGCCATAAGTTCTATACTAATTATGTCGGCTAATTTGCGCAAAAAGTTAAGCCCGTCCGCGCCGCATTGCGTTGCGCCTAAAGCTTTCCTTCTTTGCCCATTCTTATGGTCACCAGTATCCCAGGCTTGAGTTGATAGGTTTTGTCAGGAAGCTGCTTGTTTTTTAAGAGTGCTCTTATTTTTACAGTTCCACTAGAAGCATCCACAACTGGGCTAATGTAGCTAATTTTTGCGCTAAAAATTTCTTCTTTATAAAGTTCTGTGACAAATTGAACTTCTTGTCCAATAGAAAACTTTGAAACATCTTTTGCCTCTGCGTGCGTTTCGATTATCAAATTTTCAAGTTGCACTATTTTAAATACTTTCTCGCCCATGGAGACTGTTTCGCCTGACTTAATAAACCGCTCTGTCACAATTCCGTCTATCGGTGCAGTGATTTTTTTATTGGCCAAACTCAATTCTTTTAAGTCATGAGTGGATTTTTTTTTGAGGTAGTTATTTTGTTTGTTCGAAATTTCTTCTTCGGACACATATTTCTTAAGTTGCTTTGTTTTTTGGTAGTCCTGTGATGCTATGTTTGATTCCACAGACGCTAAATCTCTTTCGATTTTTTCTTGTTTATCATCTAATTGTGCCAATAGATCCCCTGTCTTTACCAAACTGCCTTCTTCTACCTGTACAGCAGAAATTTGCCCCTGCGCCCTAGATTTTACTAAAATTTCTTTTTCTCCCAACAAAACTCCTGTCAGCTCCTCCGAAAAGCTCAAGGAGGGCATCCACATGAAAACAAATACAGCTATAAATTTAAAAATCCTTTTCATCTCTACTCTCCCCCTAAATAAACAAATCCAATCTAAAAAAAGAAGTTAACTTTCTGCCTACATTTTTCAATAAAGACACCGGTTCTGCAATAATTTTAGATACCCCGCTCATTCCAGGCCTTAACTCTCCTGGATTATCAATCAAAATCTCTGCTTGATAAAGCTTTTCTTTTGGATTGATTTCGCTCGATTGACTCAAAACTCTCATCTTATTTACTTTGCCATGATAAGTTTTGAGTGGAGCTGATTTTAATTTGAACTCTACTCGGTCTTTTTCTTTTACAAATCTCACCTGTGATTCCGGAAATTGAACAACCGCCTTCAGCGTCTGTATGCCTAAGAGCCTGCAAATTTCCTCTCCTTTTTTTAGGTAAACATGAGTTTTTTTAATCTCGTCACTGCACGACAAAAGCACTATGGAGGGGGCTTTTGATTTGTAGGTTAAAACAAGCTCCGACACTTTATCTGATTTATATTGAAAGTCTGTCTGTTTGGCTCTGAGCTCTTTTTGGAGAGCTGCAATCTTGTCCACATCATGGTCATAGGCACCCATGAGTTTATATTTTAGCTTTTCGACTGCCAATGAAGCTATTTTTCGGTCATAATCTAATACATAGTTTTCTAATTTCAAAAGGGGTTCATTGGTTTCAACAACCTCTCCATCGTGTTTGTAAAAATGAGTCAATAGGCCATCTGATTTAGCCCTCAGCACTCTCATAAATGAGGCTTCTAAAACACACTCTCCAGGCACAGAGTATCCGAGTGGAATAAAAAGAAAACCCAAAAACAATACAGCCAAAATAGCCCCTCCTATTTTAACGTTGGGTTTTTGGATAAAACTTTGAATCCATGCTCTTTTTGTAATCACCCAGCCCATCAAAAATTTTGATCCTTTTTTTATGTGCCCAAAAAACAACTTATACGCAATAAACAGAGAAATCAGAACCCCCACTTCGTGGAAGTGTTGAGTCAAAAGATTTTTTGCCATACTAAAAAGGCCAAAAAGTAAACTTGTCACCCAAAGCGTAGCCGAAACGCCATAGATAAAGAAAATCCTTTTTTCTCTTTTTGTGGCTTCAAAAGATTCTTTCTGAAGTCTAAAAATATACTTAGACACCCAATACTGAACGTATTTAAAAGAGTTTTCTCTCAAATTTGGAATTTCACAAAAATCAGCCAACAAATAATATCCATCCAATTTGATCAGTGGATTAAAGTTAAACAATACGGTCGAAGCGAAACAAATGGTCATGACTTGAAAGCTCAGTGTGTTCAAAAAAGTACCCGAATTAGAAAGAGCCCAGACAAAAGTAAAAAGAGTACCCACCCAGACTTCGATAAAACCACCGGCAAGAGTTACCATGAGTTGTTTCCATTTTTTATCAAAAAGCCAAGCATCGTTGACATTGGCATAAAGGCAGGGCTGAAAAAACATGAGCAAGAGTCCAATTTCGTGAACTTCGCCTCCGTAGTATTTACAGGTCAGTCCATGGCCCAACTCATGAATTGCAATCGTCACATAAATCGTGACCCACAAAATAAACAAATGAAAAAACGAATGTTTGCTAAACGAAAAAACATCAAAAACGCCAACATGGAACTCTTGCCATCTCGCAACAACAATGCCTGCAGCCAAGGCCATGCATAAAAGCGCAAAAACAAAAAAAGCCTTTGTCCAAAAAAAGCGAATATAGGGAATGACTTTGTCAAAAAGCTTATCAGGATCAATGAGAGGAAATCTTTTATACAAAATAGATCCTTTTTTACTTAAAAGTTGATGCCCTCGCACTTCTTTCATTTTTTCTATCAGCATGATGTTTTGTTCTTTTGTGGGTTTTTCAAGGAGATGAATGCCATTGAGGCTTTCTTGATAGTCCCGCATCGATTGTAAATCCATGAACATTCCCGAATGCGCCTTTTCGTATTTTTGAACTAATTCTTTTAGGGTTCCACTTCCGTCAAAAAGCGAAATGATCGCCCACTCTCCATCCTCAAATTTAAAATAAGTATTTTTGACAGGGTCTTTGACAATATGCGTAACTTTTCCGCTTAAGACTTGCTTTGATATTTTTAGATCACTGCGCAAACAAGGGTATTTTAGAATGTCAGCATCTGCTCTCAAAGCTCAGGTCTCCTATTTATAACCAACGGAACATAAAGATAAAAAATTAAGCTGACGGATAAAAAAAAATCATACAATATTAAACCATTAAACCCAGGATGGTTGATGAAAAGGATATCTTTTACTCTACTTTTTGTATTTTTTTTTAATATTCAATCAAGCGACGCCGCATTGAGTCTAAAAAATATTCTCAATCACTGCCTAGAAAATAACTTTGGGATCAAGCTCTCTGCCATCACCCAGGAGGAAAAAGCCGCAAGTTTGATAAAAGCCTATGGAGAATATGACTGGACTCTGAAACTAAACTTTAAAATCGACAGAAAAATAACACCTTCGTCCTCTAAGTTAGATGGAGTTGATCAAGAAATCGGCTTAAAAACAAGGGACACCACCTCCTCCCTGAGCTTACAGAAAAAAACGCTTCTTGGGACAAAACTAGAACTTCCCTTTCGTTATTCCATAAGCGAGACCAACTCCAGTCAAAAGCTTTTTAATCCAAGCTATGCTGGGAATTTGACACTCAAAGCTACCCAGCCGATTTTAAAAACGTTCACTCCCAGCTATTTTTGGAAAGAGATTGATAAGGCAAACTTAGACCTTGAAATCGCACAAAAGGAAAATAAACAAAAACTAATCGAAACTTTATCGAAAACAGTTTCAATCTATTACGAAACACTTCAGAGTGAAGAAAATCTCAATATTAAAAAAGCCTCTTACAAAACCGCTACTTTAAATTACGAGTATGTTTCAGAAAAAACAAAGTTCGGAAAAGCTTCTCGGTTGGATCTCCTCGAGGCAGAAAGCAATAAAGAAAAGCTCTTTGAAGGGGTGATCAAGGCAGAAACAGATCTCAAAAATAAGAAAGCAGAGCTCGCACTACAAACATTTGCTGATTCTCAAAAAGAAATAGAGCTAGAGAAAGACATCGAAAGTTTAATAATGCCAATGGAACCACAAATTAATTTAGAAGAGACCGTCAAAAAAGCTCTAGAAACAAGATTAGAATATCAAAAAAACAAGGATAGCCTCCTCAAAGCTGAACTGGAAGTAAAAACAGCATATGTAGATCAGCTACCCCAGCTCAATTTGGATGCAGATATTACTTTGAATGGGCTCTCGGGAGCACCAGGGACCACCTTTAGCCAGCTACGTCAAAGAGAATTTCTTTCTTGGTCTAGCGCTCTTACACTCGAGCACCCGCTGATGATGTACGCCTCTCGATCCGCGTCTCAAATTAAAAATTTAAGATTAGAGCAAGAAAAAATTAAAAAAACCCAAATTGAACAAGACATTGTCTCTGAAATCAAAGAAGCATTTAGAAACCTTCAAGCCTCCTGGCAACGCACAAAAGCTCTCACTAAGGCTAGCGAGGCAGAGAGCGCCAGGTACGAAGGTCAGAGCGAGCTCTACAGGCTAGGAAAAATATCAAACTACGAACTCAATAAATCTCTAGAGGACAAAAGTCGCAGTCAATTGGAACTCTTAGAATCTAAAATAAACTATCAAAAATCTGTTTATCAACTTTCAGAAAAAAAGGGGACTCTTTTAGAGGAGCTGCTGTAGGAGTGTTATGAACTCAGTGCCCCAGCAAGTTTTTTTAAATTTAACTTTTCTTTTTGAAGCTCAACAAAAGCCTCCAGCTCTTGCTGCTTAATCACAACAGTTTCTTGAAATCCTTCGAACAACTCACGGATTGAAATCTTTCCGAGGAGGTACATAAAATCCTTGCTCTTCTTTTTTTCTAGATTTTGTGACAACCGCCCCATCAAATGAGATAAGATTTTTTCTTGTTTTTCTAGATTATTCTTTGCTTTTTGAAATACCATTCTCATGTTTTCTTTTTCCATAGCCTGTTGAGTGGTTTTTTGAGCAATCACAGATTGCACCCTCAAGTACTCCCCCTCTGCGGCATTCTCGCCAATGGGGTAATGAAGAAGGAGGGCAACTTCCCAAGCAGGAGTAGTAAATTTTAGTAAACTTCCAAAAGCTCTTCCATAGCTTATATTTAATCCAGTCGATAAGAACTCAAAACTCAAATCAAGCTGCGGCTGTTTTTGATTCGCTGCTTTTTCTAAATCAACTTCTGCGTCTAAAATTTCGAACTTGAGCTTATTTAACTTTGGGTTCTCCTCTAAGTGAGGCGCCCTTGCTTGGTTTTCTTTCTGCGTTACCGCCTCAGAAACAATGGGTATAATGACCCCAGTACTGCCTATCTCTCTAGCAAGTGCCTGGGATTGATTTTTAAGATCCGTCTCAAGTAAAATGAGCTTTGCTTTGACAGACTCTAGTTGAGCTATAGAAAAGAGTAAATCCACATTACTTTTTTTCCCAAGTTCAAACCGAGCTCGCTCGCTTTCATAATTGTTCTGAGTCCACTCCAGTTCTTTTTCCTTCAGATCTTTGAGTTGGTAAGTCAAATAGAGATCCCAAAAAAATTTAAAGCTTTCAAAGATCTGTTGTTCCAATGTCTCTTTTAAGGCCCACTTGTATTTTTCTACTTTAAGTATTTCTTTTCTTTCTCTGACCTCATTGAAAGCCTTTCCCCAACCCTTAAGGAGGGGTTGAGTCACTTTGAACTTACTTCCCACTTGATACCAGCTCTCAAACGTAGCATCTGGAGAATCAGAGAATGATTTTATTTGCTGCAAACTCCACTCGAGCTGCGTTCCGAGATTAAATTTTCTCTTGAGTCCAATAGAGGATCCAAAGGAATGCTCTTGCGACAAAAAACTCAGGTAACTCAAATCCGAAAGCTTTGTCGTTTTTTTATAAAAAGGGGAGAGAAGCAAATGAAGATCAAAATCCACCTGCGCTGCTTCGAGCTCCACCTTGGCTATTTCGTAATCCAATAAAGCGAGCTTAATCCTGGAGTTGTTTTTTAAGGTGAGTTCTTTGACTTGATCTAAGGTTAAACGAATTTCGTTACTCTCGGCCAACATGCATTGACAGAGAGTAACGAAATTAAAAAGTAATAAGATAATCTTAAGCTGCTTTGCGCATATCCTCATTCATGCTTCCAAAAACAGGTGGTGCAGGTTCTAAGAAGCCCGCAGAGTTTGCTGGGATAGTGCAAGCACCCCCGTCAAAGTATTGAGTTCCCTGCGGAAGCTCTACTTTGATTTGCCCATCCACTTGTATTTGGACAGGCTCAGGGGCAAATTCATTTACCCAAGCATTGCTCATATGAACCATGCCCGTATTTGCATTATAATCCATTCCTTCTGGGAGTCGAACATTTATTGAACCATCGGCATTGAGCTGTGCCTCGATTCCCTCCGGAATTTCATTCATATGCACTGCGCCTGGCGGGAAGCTCAGAGTGTTGTTTGCAGCGTCAAAAGTACTTCCCTCTGGAACTCCGATTTGAGCAGAGCCATCTGCATTGAGTCTAAAGTCCTCTGGCATATAATCTTTGAAGTGATCATTACAAGCGTCACAGCTAAAGTTCATTGTTCCATTTTCGGGACTTACATGTACATCTCTAGGAGCCTCAAGGGTCACTGAGCCATCTGGGTTTGGACTTACCCAATCTGGACCTTCAGCAATATAAGGAGGCATTGGATGCGCGATAAAATCAGCACTATGCTCCGGGACTGTAAAAGATCCGTTATCATGGAACTCACAATCTGCTGGCAGATCCACACGAAGACTTCCATCTGGAGTTACTTCTACAGCATTTGGCGCAACTTGATTGGCCCAATAATTATCCATATGCACTGCTCCTGCCTCTGGACTGTACTGCATGCCATCTGGCAAAGTCACAGCGACTTGCCCACTTGCATTCAATTCGGCTGTAATACCCTCTGGAATTTCATTTAAATGAACCGATCCCTCCGGGAAAGTAAGTCTACCCAAGTCTGCGTTAAACACGGTTCCTTCTGGCACTTTTATATCCATGCTTCCATCTGGAAGAATAGTCATGTCATTTGGGAGTGGAACATATTGATCGATCTGATCGTGTGGAATATCAATTTGTCCCTGGTTAAGATCTACTCTAAACTCATTTGGAGGAGTGACCGTGTAGGAGCCATCGCCATTGGCAGTACTCCAATCCACGTCATGCACATAATCAGGTGCTGGAGTATCAATAAAATCTGCGTGCTCAGCTGGAATCACAAAATGTGCCCCATCTGGATCAAACTGTGTTTGATCTGGCAGATCCACACTGATAGAACCATCCATATTAATGGCTGCAGTATCTGGGGCAATTTGATTAGCCCAATAATTATCCATATGGACTGCACCAGTATCAGCATTATACTCCATTCCATCTGGCAACTTAGCAAGAATAGATCCATCGTCATTGAGCTGGAAAGCCACTCCATTAGGAATCTCATCTGCCTTTATATCTCCAGCTTCAAATTTGAGTGTGTTTGCATCAGCATTATAGATTGTTCCTTCTGGGAGTTTTACCTCCATGCTCCCATCTGAGTTAATTGTTATGTCCTCTGGAATGGGCAATGTGTCACCAACGACATCGTGCGAAAAAGTTGCTACACCGCCTTCAATGACAGCTCCTTGTGGCATATCGCATACAATTTCGCCATCTGGCTGTGCTGTAGCCCAGTCTATATTCTCTATATAAGCTGGGGCTGGATGATCCATGAACTGTGTAGCCTCGGGTGGCATATAAATCGACCCATCTGCGTTGTGCTCTGAGCCTTCTGGGAGTGTAATATTCACTGCACCTGTGTCTAAAATTTCTATATTGCTTGGGGTAAGCTCATTGACACAATCGCAGCTCATCGTGAGTGTCTGAGTGTCTGCATTAAAACTGACACCATCAGGCGGCAATGCAACACAATAAGTGCCATCTGGGTTTTCGAAGGTCGTTATATTTTCTGGCACTGCTTTCAGAAGTGGAGAATCTGCTTCTAATGTGACGGTATTGGCTTCCGCATTGTATTGTGAGCCTTCTGGCAATGCAACAGCTACAGAACCATCCCCCTGAATTTCAACTCCTGTGGGCAGGGGCAGAGCCGCATTGGCAACATCTACTGGAAACGTCGCAACTCCATTTTGAATACCAACGCCCTCTGGGGGCACAATATTAACACTTCCATCAGCATTTGCTGTGACCCAATCTGGTTCTTTCCAGGTGGGGGCCTCTTCCACATAACTCTGATCTGCCCCACTTGGCTGATTTAAATCTTGGGTATTTGCCTGTTGATCCAGATTGTCGTGAGAGTCTGAGTACTGGCCTGATGGATCATGAGAGGCATCTGGATTGACGCCAGCTGGCTGTGGATTTTGATAGGGAGCATCGGCAATTTCGTGGGGCTGAGAAGGCGAGATTTGATCCATTGTTGTGCTTTGATAATTTGCAGCACAGCCATCTGTTGCATGTGTTGGATCAACAGTCATGTTTTCGATAGTCCCTGGGTCTATAATTCCGCCTCCGACCATACTGGGGGCGATGCGTTCTTCCAGTTTCTTTACACTCAGTTTTTTGGGTTGTTTTTTCTTTTCATTAGCCATATACGTTCCTCCGCCACTCTTTCAAGCGTGTTTATTGTTTAAAGTTCAATAGCATTCAAAAATAGCATGTATTTTATCGGTAACAATTTCATCAACGGACAATTTGATAGATAATTCGGACATAATTAAACTTATTATGAATAATAAATTAAAAATTGGGAAGAAAGAAATTAAGCACTAAAAAAGCCAATCATTCTCATGCCTGTCATTTTTAACAAGGGGGTGTGTTTTATGAGACAGGGCAGATAACTCTCTGTGCCGCGACAATTTTTTGAAAAAATGCTTTTAATTACATAGACTATCGACATGCTAAAGGTTCCGGCGGAGTGCACATAGACACCCTCTAGCAAGAAGAGCAGAAAGATCAGGAGAATCCTAGCCAATGAAATTCGATTGTCTGTAGATTTTTTGTTGCTAAGACTCAATCGGAATGGCAAGGTGTCTCAGTTTTAAACGGCTGGTACTTAAAAATACTGGTACTTAAAAATACTGGCACTTAAAAATACTGGCACTTAAAAATATAAGAAGCGGAAAAAAAACAATGCTCCAGCTCCTAGTTTCACCCCATCGACGACTTCACCTTGACAGCAATGATCTAGATCAATACCATGACCTAAAAAATGCCTTTGATAAGGGTTCAGGCCATGGCCTTTTGTTTTTAGACACAGCAAGTGGTGCATATTCTGAAAATGAAACATTCGCCTATTGGAAAGATTTTGTACGTTTGTACCTTTCTCTTTTTTCTGCAACTCCCAACCTTGATCAACTTGATCTTAAACAAAACCCAATTGAAATCGAATTTCCAGAGGATGATCTGAGCAGATTCTTGGCTATGACTCCTGTAGCGAAAGGGGCAGAGTATGTGGATAGAGAGTGTTTTCTTTTGCTATGGAAAGAAATAGAAACTGCTTTAATAGATCAAATTATCAGTTTTGGTAAAGATGTGAGTACTTTTTTTTCTTCACGACATTCGAACTGGAGTTTGCTGGGTCGAGTTTGTTTCCATCTAGCTGAGAATAAAAAATCTCAAGAAACTCCCTTTGCATTTTTAGCAACCTACGCACACCAAGTTTCTAATGATGGCAAAATACAGCACCTGCCACTGAGTCGTGCGCTCGAAGAACATTCAGAGACAAGACAAAAGAGTGTGTTGCTCAGACTCCTAGCTCCCGTCCATAAGGCTACATTAGAAAGTGTTTTCCTGAAGGAATATGTCGACTCTGGAGATATATTTCATCCGCTTGCTTGGACTGCAGCTGAGACTTATAAGTTTTTAAAAGATATTCCAATGTTTGAAAAGGCAGGAATTGTTGTCAAAGTTCCAAATTGGTGGAAGCCGAAACAGCCCAATCGACCTCAAATCAGTGTGCGAATTGGTGAGAAACAGGCAAGTGGACTTGGATTTAAGGCCCTTTTAGATTTTTCCATGTCTGTTGTTATTGGAGAAGAATCTCTCAGCGAAAAAGAGATCGACGAGCTTCTTCTCAAAACTGATAATTTAATTTTTTTTAAAGGTCAATGGGTAGAAGTTGATAAAGAAAAACTGACTGATTTGCTGGATAAATGGAAGGGTGTCGCCAGGCAAGTAAAAAACGAAGGCGTCAGCTTTGCTGAGGGACTGCGTTGGCTATCTGGCATTGAAACAATGAGTGTAGATTCAAATGAGAGTAAAGAGATATCTGGTTTCACTCGTGTAATTTCGGGATCATGGCTACAAGAGACTTTGGATAAAATGAGAAGCCCAAGCACAAATAGCAAAATAAAGCAGATCCTAGAAAAAGAATTAAAAGCAACCCTAAGACCCTACCAAAACCAAGGGGTGTCATGGCTCCACATGCTTAATCAGCTTAGATTGGGAGCAATTCTGGCCGATGACATGGGATTAGGAAAAACCATCCAGGTTCTTTCTCTCTTGTTATTAAAAAAACAAACTGCCAACGAAAATAAAAAACCGACCTTGCTGATTGTACCCGCATCTCTCATTGGTAATTGGCGATCCGAAATTGAACGCTTTGCTCCAGTGTTAAGTTTTTGGATTTCTCATCCGTCTGGCGATGGAAACAAAGAGCCAACAACGTGGGGCATTGATCTACTCATCACAACCTATGGCTCCGTTGCGAGACTTCCTTGGCTAAACGAGCAAACTTGGGACCTTATTGTTTTAGATGAGGCGCAAGCAATCAAGAATCCCGCAGCAAAGCAAACAAGGTCAATAAAGGCTCTCAAAAGTAGCCACAGGCTAGCACTCACAGGAACTCCCGTCGAGAATCACTTGTCGGATCTGTGGTCGCTTTTTGATTTTGTCTCCCCAGGACTGCTTGGGTCTGAAAAGAATTTTGATGGGTTTATTAAACAAAAGATAAAAAATAATGAGAGCCCTTACGCTCCCTTGCGTTCATTGGTGAGTCCTTATATCTTACGACGACTTAAAACTGACAAGAGCGTTATTAACGATTTACCAGATAAAACTGAAGTAAAGGCTTTCTGTTCTCTATCAAAAACCCAAGTGATTTTGTATCAAAAGTCAGTGGAGTCTATGGCGAAAGAGATCAAACAAGCTGAAGGCATCAAGCGTCGAGGAATTATTCTGTCGTACCTCATGCGTTTCAAACAAATATGCAATCATCCATCACAGTTTGTTAAAGATGGAGAGTTTTCAATCTCTGATAGTGGCAAGTATTTGCGTCTCAAAGAGATTTGTGAAATTATTTCTGATAAGCAAGAAAAAGTGCTCGTCTTTACCCAGTTCAGAGAGATGACTGAGCCTCTTTTTAGTTATCTGCAAACCCTCTTTGGCCGTCCAGGTCTTATTTTGCATGGTGGAACTCAAGTTAAGAAGAGAATGGAAATGATTGAAAAATTCCAAACAGACGATGGACCGCCCTATTTTGTGTTGTCACTAAAGGCAGGTGGTACTGGACTTAATCTCACGGAGGCATCCCACGTGATTCATTTTGACCGTTGGTGGAATCCAGCTGTTGAAAACCAAGCAACAGACCGAGCTTTTAGAATTGGTCAGAAACGAAATGTTCTGGTTCACAAGTTTATTTGTAAGGGCACACTCGAAGAAAAAGTGGATGCCATGATTGAATCAAAACAAAATATGGCGAGAGAAATTTTGGAAGGTGGAGATGGAGCGCTATTGACCGAATTGGCTAACGAAGAATTGATTAAAATCGTTTCTCTTGATATGAGTTCTGCCCTAGGCGAAGGCTAAAAAACAGGAGGGATTAAAAATGTATAGCTGGGGAGGATGGCGACCCTATGTGTCGGTTGCTGCAAAGAAGAAAAAAGCAGCACAGGTTGTTGCCAAGATGATAAAAAAGGGGAAGAAGGTATCCCCCGTTCAAATTGAAGGGCGACTATTAGCCAAAACTTTTTGGGGTAAAGCTTGGTGTGATCACCTCGAATCCTTCAGCGATTATGAGAATCGACTTCCACGTGGAAGATCTTACGTAAGAAATGGTTCAGTGATTCATCTTGATATTGCAACAGGTAAAATTGAGGCCCTTGTTCAAGGGTCATCTCTTTATAAAGTACAAATTGACATTAGTTCTGTGAATCAGAAAAAGTGGAAGTCAATTTCACAAAGGTGTTCGGACAAAATTGGTTCTGTTATTGAACTTCTCCAGGGCAAGCTATCTTCATCTGTGATGACAACCATTACAGATAGACAAAATGGATTGTTCCCTTTGCCTAATGAAATTAAACTCAGCTGCTCTTGCCCTGACTGGGCTGATATGTGTAAGCATGTCGCTGCTGCTCTTTATGGAGTGGGTGCACGATTAGACAATGAGCCTGCACTTTTGTTTACCTTGAGAGAGGTGGATCATCTAGAACTCATTAGCAAGGCAACTGTTAGAGTACCGACCAAACGCAGTGGAAAGACAAATATTATTCGGGATCAGGATCTCTCTCACTTGTTTGGGATTGATATCGAGGACCGCACAAATTCGTCAGCCACAGTCAAAAAAAAGAAAGCCGTTAGAGTATAGACTTTTCGACTTCTCGCTGTCTGATCCCCAGGGCGCGAGACAAACCACCCGCGTCCCATGGACGGATTTTTAGAAATTCGATGATTTTCTGTCGAAGGGTTCCATCGGTTTCCATTTTATCCGCCTTTTACACAAAGAACTTGTTTTAGCTGATACACAACATCTACAAGGTCAGCCTGATTAGCCATCACTTGCTCAATATCTTTGTACGCTCCTGGAATTTCGTCCACTATAGAACGGTCCTTGCGGCATTCAACGCCTTGGGTCTGCTCTTTTAAGTCCTCTTCTCTGAAAGTCTGCCTCGCTTGTGTGCGACTCATTTTTCGACCTGCTCCGTGAGAGCAGGAGTGAAAAGAATCTGGGTTTCCTTTGCCACGAACGATGAACGACTTCGCACCCATGCTTCCTGGGATAATTCCGAACTCGCCAACTCTAGCTGACACTGCACCCTTTCTGGTAACCCAAATCTCTTTGTCAAAATGATGTTCGCGTTGACAGTAGTTGTGATGACAATCAACTCTAAAAAAACTGTCTCTAGATTCTAAAAGTCTGGCGTCCTTGTAAACATGGTACGAAACATCTTTGATCACTCTCAGTACCATTTCGTTGCGGTTTGCTTTAGCGTAACTTTGAGCCCAATGGAGATCTTGTATATAAGCCTGAAATTCTGGCATTTTTTCAGAAAAATAAGCAAGATCCGGATCTGGTAATTGGATCATTAATTCTTTCATAACTCCTTTTGCTTTGTTGATGTGTTTTTCGGCAAGCTGCAGTCCAATATGTCTACTCCCACTATGTAGCATTACCCACGCCTGATCTTCGGTATCCAAACAAATTTCGATAAAATGATTTCCGCCACCAAGGCTCCCCAACTGTTCGGCGGCTTTTTTAATGAGTCGGTTTTCTTGCTCGATAGAAGGAGGAAGTCCGAGACCTTCGAATATTTTGCCGGCGCGATCTGCGATATCTCGATTGCCATCGCGACCAGTCGGGATCGAGCGCTCGATAGAATGCCTGAGCGTTTTTAGATCGCCAAGCTGCGCAGACTTAAACGGGAGTCTGATCGCACACATCCCGCAACCAATATCCACACCGACTGCTGCCGGTAAAACAGCCCCATGAGTTGCAATGACAGTGCCAATTGTTGATCCCTTACCCAGATGAGCATCTGGCATCACGGCAACATGGCTATGGATAAATGGGAGACTTGCAATATTTCGGAGCTGTTGCTCTGTTGATTGATCCAGATCATCGGCCCAAATTTTGATCGGTATTGGAGTGTCAGAAATAATTTTTTTCATACTGTTTACTTCTTAGCATATAATAACATGCTTAGACTATCAGCCGTTAGTGGCGTCTCAGGTCAATAAGGGCGTAAAACAAGTGACTCATTCACCTCTCTATTACTTCCGTTTAAAAAACCTATCCAAAATTCATCGATAGAATTTGGACAAAAAGATTATCTTTAATTTTCCTGGTCTATATTTGCCAGGCAAAAACGAGACGCAGGCGGCATTCTTGAAAATGATCACCCCCCCCAATGACCATTCCTGCGAAAGTTTCTAGGCTTCTCCAGTGCTGCTTTTGCGAAGCTTGTTGGCTATGAAATCGAGCATCTTTCCCGCGTTGAAAACGGCAAGCATGACGTTCAAAAAACCTTCGACCACTTAGTGAGAATGTTGGTGGCAAAACACCTTCCAGACCGTGATTACAATCTCCAAGACCTTTTTCTTGAGGGGAAGGCCATGAAGATCAAATGGCTGGAGTTTTCACTTAGGGGCAAAGATTGGAAGCTCGATAAGATAGCATAGCGTTTTCTACGCCGCTGCACCGCAAATAGACCTAAAAATTGTTTTCACCTATGACCTGAGCCGTCCCAACGCCATCAGCTCACAAAGGGTGCTTTTGCACCCACGGCTCACTCGTTTCGATCCTTCCTTAAAACAAAAAATAAAAAAAGCCCGACTGGTGTCGAGCCTTTTTTATTTTTTGGCTGAGGGCAGGATCGAACTGCCGACCTGCGGGTTATGAATCCGCCGCTCTAACCATCTGAGCTACCCAGCCTACTTAGAAATATTTTTTACACTCCTTGGGGCATCAATTCAATGCAAATGCTCAATAAAAATTCCAACCGACTCTAAAAGGGCGAGCGAATCTCGGATTCGATAATCCTCACCATAGTAAACTTTTTTGACGTTCCCTAAGTTAATCAATCTTTTAGCACACTGAACACAAGGCAAATGTGTGACAAAAACTATTTTTTCAATATGTCTTGGAGTGTCACAGTTGATGACGGCGTTTTCTTCGGAGTGCAAGCAACCACAGTTTCCGACATCGTCGCGATCGCAGTGGTTTGGGAGTCCGGTGGCGTTGCCATTGTAACCTAGAGCGAGTACTTTGCGATAATCGGTGGTGGTGACGACGGTCCCAACTTTGAGCCTTTTACAAGTGGAGCGTTCGGACAGCATTTTGGCCAGATTTAGGTAAATGGTTTCAAAACTCGGGCGAGCGGTCACGTTTGACCTCCTGGTTTTTTCTCGGTCTCTGGAGCTTTCACATAAGACAAATAAAATCCGAGTTCTCGGATAGATTCGAAGACGTCTTCCTTCGCGCGATGGGCATTGGCTTTTTTAAAAGCGAGTCCATATTTTTCTCTAAAAATTTCTTTAAAAGAACTCACATCGATCATTCGGTAGTGGAGTCGTTTTGTAAATTCTGGACAGTATTTTTCGATAAAGCGGCGGTCGTTTCCAATAGAATTTCCTGTCAAAACAATCTTTTCCTTGGGGTCAAAAAAAAGCCTGTCTAATTCCAACAGGGATTTTTCAGCTTGATCGAGCGGGACTCCATTGGGGACAAGCGCAGTCAGGCCACTTTTAGCGTGGTTTTCCTTACACCAAGCATTCATTTGAGTGAGAACTTCGGGGGGCTGAAAAATGACTTCGTTATAGGTTTCTAAGGGATTTAAGTCTAAATCTGTAATGACTGCTGCGATCTCTAAGATGCAGTCAGCTTTTTCGTCTAAACCTGTCATTTCGAGGTCAAGCCAAAATAGGTTTTTCTGAGTGGGCATCTCTCTACTCTATACCACAATTGTGATGGTTTTACTTGATTTGAGTGACCCTTTCTGTGTAAAGATACATCTGAATTTCTCATAACTGAAAGGTGGATTATGGCTACGCGCACGATTTCTATGGACAAGGTCCGAAACATTGGCATTTCGGCCCACATTGATTCGGGTAAAACAACGCTTTCGGAGCGCATTTTGTTCTACACAAAAAAAATTCATAAGATTGAGGAAGTCAAAGGCAAATCAGGCGTCGGAGCCACCATGGATTTCATGGATCTGGAGCGAGAAAAGGGGATCACCATTCAATCTGCAGCAACTTATTGTATTTGGAAAGATCACAACGTCAACCTCATTGATACTCCAGGTCACGTTGATTTTACAATTGAGGTTGAGAGGTCTCTCAGAGTTTTGGATGGGGCCGTGCTCGTGCTCTGTGCTGTGGCAGGGGTGCAATCTCAATCCATCACTGTAGATCGCCAAATGAGGCGTTACAAAATCCCAAGGCTTTGCTTTATCAATAAAATGGATCGGGCTGGATCTAATGCACTTCGAGGCATTAAGATGCTTCGAGAAAAACTTCGTCTCAACGCCCATCTCATTAACTACCCGATTGGTGCCGAAGATCAGTTTAAAGGGGTTGCAGATTTAGTCACCCTAAAAGCCTATTATTTTGATGGGGACAATGGAGAAAAAATCCGGGAAGAAGAAATCCCAGCAGAAATTTTGCCAGAGTGCAAAAAGTATAGAGAAGACCTCATTGCCGCAGTGGGAGAGTTTGATGATGAGATTGGAACAAAGTATTTAGAAGGTAAAGACGTCAATATAGAGGAGTTGAGGGCTGGGATTAGAAAGGCGACGCTGACTTTAAATTTTGTGCCCGTTTTAGTGGGATCTGCCTATAAAAACAAAGGAGTTCAGCTGGTTTTAGACGCGGTCAATTATTATCTGCCCAATCCGATGGAATCAGAAAATATCGCGCTTGATCAAAACAACAAAGAAGGACGAGTAAAACTTGAGAGTGATATTGATAAACCCTTTGTGGGGCTTGCCTTTAAATTAGACGAAGGTCGCTATGGACAGCTCACTTATATGAGAGTTTATCAGGGAAGGGTTTCCAAAGGAGATTTCATTTTTAATTGTAACAATGACAGGAAACTCAAAGTTCCGCGTCTTGCTCAAATGCATGCAGACGAAATGAACGATGTCGAAGAGGCCCACGCAGGGGATATTGTGGCTCTCTTTGGCGTAGATTGTGCAAGTGGAGATACTTTTACAGATGGTAAAGTCAAATATACAATGACTTCAATGTTTATTCCGAACGCTGTTATTTCTTTGGCTATCGCTCCAAAAGATCAGCTTTCTCAAAATTATTTTTCGAAAGCACTGAATAAATTTACTAAAGAAGATCCGACGTTTCGAGTCCATCGAGATGAGGAGTCAGCTCAGACCATTATCAGCGGGATGGGGGAGTTGCACTTGGAAATTTATTGTGAGCGGATTAAACGAGAATTTAATTGCGAAGTCATTGTGGGCAAGCCACAAGTAGCATTCCGAGAAGCGATTACAAAAAGAGGCGAATACAATTACACCCACAAAAAACAAACTGGAGGTGCGGGTCAATTTGGCCGAGTTATCGGGTATATTGAACCTCTCGAGGACAATCAAAAAACTTATGAGTTTGTAGACGACGTTATCGGTGGTTCTGTGCCTCGTGAGTTTATTTCAGCTTGCGACAAGGGATTTCAGGAGGCTATCAAAGAAGGTCGGCTCATTGGATTTCCTATTGTTGGGGTGAGGGTGGTTTTAAACGATGGAGCTTCTCACGCAGTGGATTCTTCCGAAATGGCCTTTAAAACAGCGTCCATTATGGCCTTTCGAGAAGCTTACGAAAAAGCAGGCCCTGTTGTGTTAGAACCCGTAATGAAGTTAGAGACCGCAGCTCCCGAGGAGTTTCAGGGCTCCGTTATGGGACAAATCAATCAGCGCCGTGGTGTTATTGTGAACTCTCAAACGAGTGAGGGCTATTGCACTATTGAAGCCGAGGTGCCCCTCAATGAAATGTTTGGCTATTCTACGGATCTTCGCAGTGCGACGCAAGGCAAAGGAGAGTTTACAATGGAGTTTTCAAAGTACGCTCCCGTGCCGCGCAATATTCAAGAGGAAATGTCTAAAAAATATCAGGAAAAAAAGGCTAAAGAGAAATAGCCCGTTACCCTATATTAATGGACTAGTCGTCTCGCTCAAAAATCATCCGCAACTTCCGCTAAGAATTAAGTGGTCGAGACACTACCTGCGCTAAAAATTCATTCCAAATTTAGTGCCCAAGCTGTGCATTCCGACCGAGCTGTAGCTCCCCTCTAGGGTGAGGGCAATGCCCATGACGGCGATTTTCCATTGCACGCCTAAAAATGCATTAAAGGCAGTTGCTTTTTGCGAGCCTTGAATTTCAAACTCACTTCCATCCGGCAGACTGATAGGTACATTGATGCTTCCTGTTGTGTACTGATATCCCACTCCCAAGTAGGGATCTGCGAATGCAACTTTTTTAGAAACTAAAAGTTGGGGAGTTAGGGTTTGAGTTTTAGCAAATCCTAGCTTGGATTTTGCATAGCAAAAGCGCACGGCATAGGTAGGTCCTTCGGATGGATAATAGACAGTCACTTGGAGATCTCCTCCATATAAGAGAAATCCACGATACCCAATAAAAGAAAATCCCAGGTTTACATATTGCCCAATGCCTTTGTGAAAATGGAGTTTAGGCACAGGTAAAAAAGGCACAAGCGTGACATTTCCTCCGAGAGGTCCAGCTTTATTGAGTGCAGGTCCTAAATCATCCGGAAGCTTAAGGAGCGTAAGCTCAAATCCAAGACTCAGTCCCACTTGAGTGCCAAGCGGTGTGGCAGGTTCATAGGGCCGGTGATCGAGCGAAAAGCCCACTGTTTTTACAACTGATTTGACTATTTCTGGACTCACGAGAGAGTTTAAATCTGAAAACTGAGAGGGATCGAAGGGCAGCGCCAGCGCGTGAGCAGAGTGGGGGATTAAAAAAAGTAAAAGGAATGGAAGGAGCAACATGACAAGAATAAGTATATAGCGAGAGGCGGGTGTTTCGTATTTTTTTTAAAATTTGACTTGTATCACACAATGTGTGATACTTGTTTTGCTAGGAGGCATGCTTTCCTGTGGCCATCATCACCAAGAGAATAAGGGGGAAAGAATATGCTTACCTCTCTGTCAGGGAAGGCAGTAGGGTAATACAAAAATACCTAGGTCAAAAGTCGCTCGGGCATAAACCTCTTCAATTTCCCTCCTATTTGTTTTGGGATACAGATTCTTCCAAAATAAATCACGGTAAAAATGCAACTTATATTCTTGAACGAATTTTAGAAATGGGAGACATCCCTGCGATCAAATGGCTGTTGCAGCGGTATTCCATACGAAAAATAACCGAATTGATGCAAATCAGCCGAAATCTTTCGCCTAAGTCAAAACATTTCTGGGAGCTTTGGTTTGAAAACATATAAAAAATGCCTTTCAAAAAATGGACTCAGGATTTTGAGAGAACTAAACCCTGTGACTCTCAGATTTGAATTTGCCTTGGCTGGTGGCACAGCGCTTGCGCTTCAGATGGGCCACAGAATTTCTGAAGATCTGGATTTTTTTACGGTCAAAGATTTTAGTCACTCCAGTGTCATTACTAAACTGAAGCGGCTTAGCCTCTCTTATGCAATCCTCATGGAGGACTCCGGTACTCTGATTCTTATGATCGATGGCATTAAAGTTTCTTTTTTGAAGTACGAATACCCTTTTTTAAATCTCACAGCGATGCTTTGGGGTACTCCCTTAGCCAGCACACTCGATATCGCAGCTATGAAAATTATAGCTATTTGCCAACGCGGAACGAAAAGAGATTTTGTGGATTTATTTTTTATTCTTCAAATGATCCCTTTTCACAAAATTGCTCAAAGCCTGTACGAACGTTTTGGCAAAGAACGTATCAATCCATTATTAATTGGAAAATCCCTTGTTTATTTTTCGGATGCAGAGGGTCAACCAGAACCAAGATATATGGAATCAAAGGAAGTAAAATGGGAAAAAATAAAAATATTCTTTGAAAAACATGTGAAACAATTTGTACTGGATATGATTTCTTCCCAAGGCTAAGAGCTTCTTGGTGTTGGAATTTGTGGAGGGGAGCTCGGTACATTCGATGGTGGAACAGCAGCTGGCAGCGTGGCTTGAGGTGGCTTTAGATTCCCCATTCCCTCAAACACGCTTTTCTTGGATTGGTTGGCAGCCAAAGTGAGTAAAACAGAGGTCACCATAAAAACTCCTGCAATCCCTGCAGTCAATCGAGTAAAAAAGTTTGCACCACCTGAGGCGCCAAAAACAGTTTGGCTGGAGCCTCCAAAAGAGGCACTGATCTCAGCTCCTTTTCCTGATTGAATGAGGACTAAGAGCACCATAAAGACACAGCAAGTGATGTGTATGACTGTTAGAAAAGTGACCATTGTCTAAATACCTATAGCGGAGAAACTATGGGGTGACAAGGTTATTTTTGATTAAAACCGATAAGTAAGACTCATACAAGGAGCATTTCTGTCGGTGATGGAGAGGGAAGCCGTTAAGAGTTTTTCTTCTTCAGATTTACCCAATAAAAAGCCGGCTGTAGCAAGTACATTGACTCCTCCGATAAAAAAAAGGGCTATTTGTAATTCTTTAGAGTCTGTGGTGAAAGCATTTAAAATATTCAGACCTGCTGATAAACCATGAGATAAGACTCTAATCATTCGGGTGTGTCTTGCTTGTTCTGCCTGATCTTGAAAAAACTGATAAGCTAGTTTGTTTTTTTGTGACTTTGTTAATTCAGGTGTTTTTTTTAGGATATTTTCAAAGCGGCTATAATCATTTTCTATAAAGGTCAGATAGGCGCCATAGCCAATGCCTGCTATCCCAAAGTTTTGGCCTGCTGTGTAAACAACCTTCGAAAATATTTCCTTCGAAAGATAGTAACCCGGAATGGAAACTCCCAACACGATGGCACCGCTGATCATATAAGCCCACCCATTTGTATTGTTTTCTTGAGTGAGGCGGGTGCTTTTTTTCCTTAAAAGGTCATAATAATCATATTCTGCATAGGCAGAAGAATGAGCAAAAAAGGAAAGAATGACAATCCAGGAGCTAAAGTTTAAAAGAAAATTCTGTTGAGATTTTGTTTTCAGGGCCTAGTCCTCTTAAATCATTTCGTATAAACTCGTAAACAATGCCAACCTGAAAAATATTGACACCAAACTCAAGTCCTGTCACTAAAGAATGTGCATTGATTCCACTCATGACTTCCATCATCCCAAGCTTATAAGATCCTCCAAAGCGGATTCTAGAAATAAAGTCATTGGCACGAATAAGATCTACAAATTCCAAACCCACCCCGAGCTGTCCAAACCTTAATGGGGGTTCCGTTCCAATTCCAATATCAATATCTGAGTTTTCTGGGTAAAGAGAGTTCCTGTACCAAACCTTGCCTATGTTTTTTAAGGTGATTCCAGCTCTTGTTTTCCAGGCCCATTTTTT
>CAZBEI010000008.1:0-6240 GCA_964490895.1 uncultured Bdellovibrio sp.
GATCCGTTTTGATTGATGATAGCCGTGAGAGAGCTGACTAAGTTATTCATTGTTGTTTCATCAAGTTTTGCTTCGGTGAGGCGTGTGTTTGAAATAAAATCAGACGAAGGGCTTGCATTGGCAACGGATTGAACCCATTCGATCAGATCTGGCAACTGATAATCCACAAGCTCTACGCCCTGAATAAAGCGGGCTTCCAAATTTTCTGGCACAGACTCTGTTTTAGGCTCTTTTTGAGTGACGGAAAAAATTGAAGCCACATCTTGGGCTTCGCAATAAGTGTCCGTCATGGACTCTAGAGCGCACAGAAGTGCTTTGTCCATGCTCACATCTTCTAGAGCATGAATGGCATCGATTACTTCTTTATTGCTCAAAAAGTTGACCAAGGTGCCGATCACGTTGCTTGCCATGTTTAAGGCGGATCCAATAGTAGGGTTAAAAAACCTTCCAGCAATAGCCACAGTCGTCATTGCGAGTTGTAGGTTTAAACTTGGGTTGTCTTGTAGGCAGTCTGAGAGATCGGAGTGGATTCTGTTTAAAACTTGCAGATACGAAGATACATCGATCAATCCCTCTGCCAGAGCTTTTTGAGATTCACTTTGTTGTTGTGCTTTTGCTTTCGCGTGAGCGTCTATTTTACTTACCTTTGCAGCAAAGAGCTCTTTGGTGAGAGCCTGTTGTAGAAGCACATTTTCTGCTGTAATCGGATTGTTCAATTCTAAAACTAGAAGTTGTATTTTCTCTTCGGCTTCGGCCTCTTGCAAGAGAAGGGGATTTTTTTTCAGTCGATTCAAAGACTCAGTAGAACGGTTCAGTTCAGGCAAGAGTCCGGCAATTTTGTCACATTTGTCATTTTTTTGATGGGACTCAAGAGCTGCTTTGAGGGCGTCTGTTTGATTGAGTGCTTTTTGAGTAAAACTTTTATAAACTACACAGTCATTTCCAAAAATCTTGAGAAGACTTGTAGCCATATTGCGCTTGTCTGTTTTAGGACAACCTAAAAAAACGGGGATAGATAGAAGTAAGATAAGTCTTATTTTTTTCATGGCATCTCCGGGATGGGGTAGTCAAACGTAATTGGATAATCTCGAAGTTTGAGTTCACGTTCTGACTTGTTTTCGGCATCTTTAGATCTTGGGTCAAAGACCGTGAGCATCTCTCCGCGAACAAGAGAGAGGATCATTTTATCAATACTTTCTAAAATGCCTTTAGGTACAGTAGGGATTTCTAGGAGTAGCTTTTGCCAAATGATTGTATAGGCGTCCTCGAGTTTTGCTTTCATGATCAAGTCATAGTCTTTATATTTTTCTAATAGTGCGTCTGCTTTTTCCTGGTCATCAGGATCTAAGGGCCCGCCTACAAAATTTTCTTTGTGGCTCATGAGCACTTTACAGTCATATCTGTCTTTATAAGGATCTAGCTGTTTGTCACCACCTGTTATTCTAGAATAAAATCGACATCCCTCGAGATCGGGAATCTCGCGTGTCACCTCAGCAATGACTTCGTTTTCGTAGGAGTGATACTGAGAGCTGTTTTGGTTCCAAAGGACATCATAGGTCTGATATAAAAGGTTCCAGAGATAAAAATTTCTCGGATCCCCTGGAGTAAAATTGGGCTCGCCTAAAAATCCAAGGGACAAGTAGTTTTTTAAAAAACCGTTCTGACTGTGGTGATAGGATTTGGCAATCAAATGAGAGGTGAGTTTTTGCGCTAAATCTCGATTGGAGCTACTTCTTGTAATCGTGTTCCAATAAATCGAATCGCTGAGCCAGAGCACAGACATAAAAAGAGCCCTTTGATCTTTTGTCAGGAACTGCTTTACTTTATCTAAAAGTCTTTTGTCGTAGTAATACTCAAAGGAACTCCCGATAGATACAATTCTAGAGATAGAAGCCACAACGCATTTTTCAGCATCAATCTCACTTAAGTAAGCTTCGTCAAAAACTTCAGCGACAGGATTGTCTAGTTCGGTGGGGCCGTTTTTGCTGAGCTCTTCGTAAGAGTTTGAGATCATTTCGCCTACTGCTGGGATAGAAAGACTAAAGCGTGCGGCCATTTTATCAATATATTCTTTTGGGTCTTCGTCCCAGTTTGTTGGGACTCTAATGCTTGAGAGTGGGATTTCTTGTTTATTTTTAAAGTTAGAAATCCCTGCACGGTGTAAAACCAAGAGTTGTAAAGATGAGATCGCTTGATAGTGAGCGTCTTTGAGATAAGGCCATGTGTAGCGTTTTTTTGTACCCTCTTTGTTGTCGGGTTCTTGTTTTCTAATCTCTAATGGAATTTTTGGATCGTCGAAACACAAAACGATGTCTCCCTCTGGAGGCTTTTTGGGTTCTGGAAGAGGCTCAGAAAAACTCTGACTTGAACTTAAAACTCCGGCAATGATAAAAATCCAAAAAAATTTCATAGTACCCACTGGCTTAAAGGGGTTTAGCGTTATCATCTTACTCCCTGGTTTGCAACAGTAAATTTTTTTTATTTAATAATATAGAATAATAGGAGAATTTTTAATTAAATAGATTGACTGTGTAATTATATTGTTTTATACATTCCCGGATTATGTGTATCAGGCGAATATTGAGTCCCCTGTTTTTGTCGTTTGTGGTCTCCTTTTTTTCTCTCACAAGTGTGGTTTTTGCAGAACCCTGGAGAAATATCGAATTCACTCCTCCTGCGGCTATGTTTGAATATGGAGATGGAAGTTTGTTGGTTGTAGATTTCAAAGCAGCCAAAGGTAGGTTCTCGTGGGCACAAAACTTTTCAGATTTAAGTGAGGATGCCCTTAAAGAAAGGCTCACTCCAGACTTTAATGCTTCAGCAACACCTCTAAAAACTTTAAAAGCGGAAGTGGACTTATCCAAAAGTGCCGCAATATTACGCGAGGCAATCATTAAAAATGAACTTTCAGAGCCACAATTGTGGTTTTTATTTCAACAACTAAGTGCCGATCTCTTAACTGCTTTTGTGAATGATTTTTTTACCTACCAAAAAACAATAACAGCAACTACTCCTCAAAATGTGCGATTCAGTGTCACTCAGCTTTTAAAGTTATTACAATCAGTAGATCGAGCACCTCTCGCGTTAGGTCGCTACTTTATTTTGGTAGAGTCGCTTCCTATCTCTGATCCAGACTCACAGATGTATGCATTTCAGGAAATTGAGGCACTTGGAAAGTTATCTCTTTATTTGGTTCCTTCGGTTGTTTTGGTAAGAGCTGTTTTAAAACTGCTTGGCGCTCCAGCTACCACTGATCAGGTAAAATTTAGGTCCCTAGCGTTTATTGGAGATGTGATTGAGCATCACCAAGCATTTCTGAAGTCAAATGCGGCGCTTGCTGAGTCGATCAGTACAGCATTGCTTGGATGTTCTACTACGACATGCTCAACGGAAGCACTCAAAGATAGCGCAAGTGCCCTACATGCTGCCCAGATGATTGTGTCAGGGAGCCTTGTAGTCAAAGAGCAACAACCTCGCTTAAGTGTGCTCGAAGAACTTGCAAAAAAAGAACTTGTAGCAACTGAAAGGGAGCCTTTTCCCAGCCTCATTCGCTATCAAACTACGGCTCGAGCTTTGATGGTTGTTATAACAAATCCCAATTCTACCTCTAGTGGCAACCCTGTAGTCTTCCTTATGCAAGCCATGGACGGGGTGATTTCTTTATTAAAACTTCCACTCCCAACTACAAATCCAGACCTCGCAACAAGCTTGAGAGAGGCAAAAATAGGACTCATCACTTCTCTTTTTGCGCTGACAAGCAAACGGGTAAAGTCTGATCAGCAGCAAAAATTGAATCACATCAGAACGATCGCCGAAACTTTATTGCAGCACTATGACGAGTTGACCAAAGACAATGGAAGCGCTTCCTCGAAAAAATTAACTCATGCAATAAAATCCGGAATGGCCACTCTCTTGGGGCCTGCCATTCCCCTCCTTGTCGAAGTGCCAAAAAGTCTAGAAAAAGCAATCTCTCTTATTTGTAATTTAGCATATTTAGATCCAGACGGAGCTGTGAGAGAAGCTGCACAGTTGAGTATTTCTGGGGTCCTTATAAAAGTGGATACTCAAAGCGATCCGTGGATCAAAACCCTAATGGCTCAAAGTGGCGCCATCTTAGAGAGTTTAGAAAGAAGACTAGTTGTGGATGTCTCAGCGCAAACGGAATTACTAAAACAGGCAGCAGCAGTGGATGCTATTAATGTTGAATCAGACACTGATTTAGAAAAAGCGCTTATAACACTCAGAGAAAAAAGAGCTGCTTTCGTTATACATTCTGTAGGAGTTAATGCGATAAAATGGGAACTATTTGCTCCTCTATTACATGCGGGACTTATGCCAAAAACAAAACACGGAGAAGTGCTGACAACGCTATCGAGTTTTATGGGCACCTATGACTTTGAGCACATGAACCCAGATAGAAAAGCCAAAATTTTTGAGGTGCTTTTTTCTTATTTAAATACAAGAGAGATTGAGCCTACGATCATGGCACAAGCGCTTGTGGGTGTCGTCAAAATTTTGAGTGATCCAAATTCTGAAATTTATGATCCATTAAAGGCACATTTGATACCCCACTTGATTGCAGGTCTTCAAGCTGTCGCGCGCAGTGGAGAAGGAGTATTTCCAGCAAGAGATCAAGCATTTACCTTAGCGGCTGAGGACCCGGCAATATCAACCTCGCCCCAGGCACAACAAGTTTTGGCTCAACTTAAAAATTGGCAGGTAGGTGATTTTTCTGCCCATAGTCTTGACGATTGCGCAAAAATGCTGGCGGCTCAGAATCCCCCTGATGGGTCTACCTAGGGAGTGAGTTCTCCTTTTTCTAACTTTAGAAAAAAATCCCAAACGGGCATTACTTTAATTTTTTGTTTCCCAAGTTTAATTAAATTGACCTCATTTGTAGTAATGATTATTTGATGTTTTGATTTAAGCTCTTTTTGTGCATCTACAAATGCACGCAGTTCTCTTTGCCTTGTTTCTTCATTTTCTAAAGAATCACAGACCTGAATTAAAATGATGTTTTCGTCACGGTCTTTAATGAGGAAATCAATTTCATACCCCGATTGGGTGCGGTAGTAGTAGATTGGAGTAGACTTGCGTCTTATAGAAACAAAAACGGAGTTTTCTAAAAGTCTGCCTCTATTGTCAGAAAACGCTCTCCCCGTCAATGTTGCAAGACCATTGTCTACGCAGTATAATTTTTTAGGATTTGTTGCTCTCTTGCTAACGGATTCGGAAAAAAATTCAACTTTAAATAAAGAATAGCAGTCTTCGCATAATGATAAAAATTCGGAAACTAACATTTTATCAATTCTGTAGCCTAAAGATTTTAGCTTGGCATGAGTTTTGTTGAGAGTAAAATTCTGTGCAGACATTGAAATGAGAAGGGAAAATAAAAATCTTGCTAACTGTGGTTGAGGAAAATTTCCCCTTTCGACAATGTCTTTGAAAAGCAGGACTTCGAGATACTCTTGAATGATTTGTCTTTTAAAGGTTTGTTCCTTTGCTTGAATGACCTCTGGAAAACCACCCCAAATGAGATATTCGGCAACTGGTTTTTTGAGTTTTATCTGGGTGTTTTGAGAGGACGGGTGTTCAAGGGTGATCTGGTTCCATTTTAAAAACTCAGAAAAGCTAAAAGGAAATACTTCGTATGAAATTGAACGCCCACGCATGGTAGTTGCAATTTCTTTGCTCAGCATTTTTGCGGATGAACCTGAAATATAGATAAAATATTTTTTAGACCTTAGAAGCCGGTCTACAAAAAACTCCCACCCCTGTACAAGTTGTATTTCGTCCAAAAATAAGTGAACTGGATTTTTTGACTTCTCTTGTGTCGGATTGAGCTCAGCATAAGCGTCTATGAGTTGGCCTAAATCTTTAGCTTCGATGCCAATTAAGCGCTCATCCGAAAAATTACAATAAGCTAAATTCACCGAAGGAGTGCCAGAAGACAAAAGCCGATCATGAATTTCCTGCAGGGTGGTTGTTTTGCCAGACCTTCTAACACCCGTAATAATGACCGCTTTGTTTTGATGAGTAAAAATCTCTAATCCTCTTTTTAGATAAAGCGACTTTTTTTTAAAGGGATCGTCTAAGAGAAGATCTATAAAAACTTTGTGATAGTTTGTCGACTGATCAGTTTACTGGGCAATATCTAGGCGAAAAACGCTAGCTCTTAAAGCAGAAATCACCTTTTGGGTGTGCTCTGGCCCCCGTGTTTCGAGCGTGAGAGCCACCTCG
>CAZBEI010000009.1:0-16417 GCA_964490895.1 uncultured Bdellovibrio sp.
GAGTTGTGTTGGATGTCGCTGTCCAGTTTTAAGAGTGTTTGAGCTTTTACTGGCACACCGACTAAAAGACGTGTCTTTCTGAATTGAAAACAAAAATCTGAGTTAGGTCAGCAGTGTAAATCCGGTCGATTTCCTGGAGGAGATGTTTCTTCAATCTCATTGGGATGGCTCCTTTCAAGCTGCTGATAAGGGACAAATGGAACTTTATCTGCGGTGGCTTGATAAACATGAAAGACAAAAAGGAGAGAAAACACTCCACCGGAGTGTTTCTTTCTTTTATATTGGAGCTATTTTGCTATTCGTATTCTGGATTTTTTCTAAGATCTGGCCAGGTAGGACTCGCCTACTCCATTCAGTCGCATCACGCTCCTTCATTGCGTAGGCTCACCTCGCTAGCCTTTTGCTCGCCTCCGGCTCGCAAAGGGTCCACAGGACCCACGGCCAGCTCGCTTCGAGTCTCTCCCCATACCAGAAAATAAAAAAGCCCGACTAGTGTCGAGCTTTTTTTATTTTCTGGCCAGGTAGGACTCGAACCTACGACAGCCGCATTAACAGTGCGGAGCTCTACCAACTGAGCTACTGGCCAATATTGACTCACAAATCTAGTCGAATTTTTTAGATTTGTCTAGAGCCTACCTCGTCGGGATCCAACCACAGTTAAGTGCAAGAGACCCCACCACAATTAAGAATACAAAAAGGGCTGCTGTCAGTAAAACATAGAGAAAATAAGGGTGTTTGTAGATCGATCCACGGTATTCGGGCTCAGGGTTTGATGGCATAAAGTCTTACTAGCCCTTTCTTATAACATAAGTTATTTTGCTAGGGATGACAAAAAGATCGATTGAGCAGATTCCTGCCTATTTGCAACCTTTTATTGCCAAGCAAAATGCCTCCCTCTATACCCCTATCGATCATGCTGGTTGGCGTTTTATCCTAAAAATAGGACACGGTTTTTTTAAAGCCCATGCTCATGGAAAATACTTGAATGGATTGAGAGAAACGGGCATCTCCACTGAAAAAATTCCGCTCATTTCAGAGATGGATGAGTGTTTACAAAAATTTGGCTGGAGAGCGGTACCTGTCAGTGGCTTTATCCCCCCCTCTGTTTTTTTGGAATTTCTGTCCCTTGGAGTTTTGCCGATTGCCTGCGAAATGCGCCGGCTTGAACACCTGGCTTATACCCCTGCTCCAGACATTGTCCACGAAGCAGCGGGGCATGCTCCTATCATTGCAGACCCAGAATATGCAGATTATCTTTTTGCCTATGGCGATGTCTCCAGAAAAGCGATTTTTTCATCCAAAGACCTCGCGCTTTACGAAGCCATCAGAGAACTTTCTGAAATAAAAGAGGATCCCAAGTCTTCGCCAGATCAAATTCTAGCTTCTCAGGAAAAACTAGAAAAAGTCATTGCTTCGAGCAACTATGTCAGCGAAGCCACTTGTCTGGCTCGCATGAGCTGGTGGAGTATTGAGTATGGTTTGGTGGGAGATTCCTCGGATCCAAAAATCTATGGTGCTGGGCTTTTGTCTTCGGCAGGAGAAAGTTATAACTGTTTTTCACCTCAAATAAAAAAAGTGCCTTTTACAATGGACTGCACCCAGACTTCCTATGACATTACAAAGCCACAGCCACAACTGTACATCACACCTGATTTTCAGCATCTGACTCAGGTCCTAAATGATTTTTCGCAGACAATGGCCTACAAAAAAGGCGGGATAGATGGGCTGGCAAAAGCTAAAATGGCGGGAACAGTCATCACCGTGGAGCTGGACTCTGAAATTCAGATGAGTGGAGTTTTGACAGATTATAAGACAAGCCATACGGGCGAAATTTATTTCTTGAAGTTCGAAGGCCCAACACAGCTGGCCCATAAAGACCAAGAAATTGAGGGCCAAGGAGCCACTTACCACAAACAGGGTTTTAGTACGCCCATAGGACTCATTGTAAATCTCAAAAAATCTCCGTCTCAACTTTCTCAAACAGAATTAGAAAAAATGGGGTTTAAAGAAAACGCACAAGGAACCCTGCACTTTGAATCTGGAATTGAATTGACTGGCATTCTAAAAAAGAAATATCAAAAAGAAGGTAAAAATTTAATCTTCACATTCGAAAACTGTACCATTCAAAATGGCTCTGAAATTTTGTACAAACCCGAATGGGGGAGTTTTGACTTGGCGTGTGGAAGCAAAATACCCTCTGTTTTTGGTGGAGCCGCTGATCGCGAAAAATACCTCCATGCTACGGGAGGGTATCAACAAAACCCAAGGGAACCCAAAACAAATTTGACCTCACACAATCGGGTGCTCGGAGAGCTTTATCAAAAAGTCCGCCAAATGAGAGAAACAAAGAGCAATCTTTCTGAATTAGAATCGATTTATGAGCAACTCAACAAAAACTATCCCCAAGATTGGCTCTTGAGGTATGAGATTTTAGAATTAAATCCTGACTTCAAACATGCCACTCAAATCAAAGTTCAACTTGCTCAGATTTCAAAAACCTCTACCGCAGTGGCCCAACTCATTTCCCGTGGCCTTGAGTTACTATATTAAACGTTGCAGTAGCCATCGCCACTGGATTTTTCTCTCCCAAACGGTATAAAAATCCATGAATCACACAAAGTCTTTTTCCTCTAAAAATGACCTGTGTTTCTCCACGAAGTTCGTCACCTACAAGGAGAGCTTTGAGGTAATTTACTTTGAGCTCTACAGTCGAGCAATAATCTTTAGGCTCTAACGTCGAAAACACAGCAGCCCCACAGGCAAAATCAAACAGCGCAGAAATCACTCCTCCATGCACCCGCCCTGATGGCGAGAGATGATCCTGACGAATGGTGAGTCCTACTTTAGCAGATTGAGCTGTGCGATTCACTTCGATCAAACGGTATCCCAACCATTTTCCAAACTCATCGGGATGCGAATAATGTTCTAAGTGAAGTTTTTTTAACTCGTCTTTTGCCATTTTTCATACCTCGTTAACAAAGCCAATCCAGGAATAGCGATCCCTACCGATAAAATAAAGTAGAGGGGCCACCCATAATGTTCTGCCAGAAAGCCTGTCGGTGCCCCCATCAATACTCGGGAGAGTGCCATAAAACTTGTAAGAAGGGCATATTGTGTCGCAGTAAAGCGGTGATTGCATAAGTGCATTAAAAAAGCACTGAACACAGCAGTGCCCATTCCGCTACAGAAATTTTCTACAGTGATTGCAATCACCATCATTGGATAGTGATGTCCCAAATAAGACAAAATCACAAAAGAGAGCCCAGAAAACGCTTGAACAAGACCAAAAATCCAAAGCGATTTTTTTAATCCCAAGCGGGTCATCCAAGCCCCCCCAATGAGAGTGCCCACAATTGTAGCAACCAACCCAAATCCTTTAGTCACCACTCCAATGTCTGTTTTACTAAAGCCTATTTGAAGCAAAAAAGGCGTCATCATTGCAAGCGTCATAATCACATCAAGCTTGTATAATAAAATAAAAAGTAAAACTTCGACGGCGCCCTTTCTTTTCAAAAAATCTACAAAAGGATAAACCACAGCGTCCCACAATGTTTTTGGAGGCTTTTCTTTGGCCACTGGTTCTGGAGACAACAAAGTAGTGAGGACACCCAAGAGAAGGGTGAGAGACATGATGAGGTAAACTGAACTCCATGCCAAATGATCGGCTAAAATGAGAGCCGCCGCACCTGAGGTGAGCATCCCGATCCGATACCCCATGATGTAGCATCCGGCGCCAGCTCCAAGCTCTTCTGGTTTTAAAATTTCAGTCCGATAGGCATCAATGACAATATCTTGACTCGCACTGCAAAAAGCAACTAGGAGTGCTACTCCAGCTAAAATAAAGGGAGCACGTGCAGGTGCCGAAAAAGCCATGGCCGCAATGCACAACGCTAAAGCAATTTGGGAAACTATAAGCCACCCTCTGCGACGCCCCAAAAAGGGAAGAGTGTAATGATCCATAAAAGGAGCCCATAAAAATTTTAGTGTGTAAGGGATTCCCACTAAAGAAAAAATCCCGATCGTGGTCAAATTAATTTTTTCGGAGGTCATCCAAGCCTGAAGAGTACCTGCAGTCAAGGCTAGAGGGATGCCCGAAGTAAACCCCTGCACACAGACAATGAGCATTTTAGGCTTGAGAAAAACATTTAAGACCGAAGGCACGATAGCTCTTTCTCGTAGGTTTCAAAAAGCTTCTGTCTTAAATGCGGAGTGGATTTTTCTGGTAACTCAAACTTGTTGAGTTTTTGATTTTGAATATAGAAGAATTCATCACAGAGGTCTAATACTTCTGAAGGTTGGTGTGCCACTAGAAAAACCGTTTTTCCTTGGACTTTCCAATGTTGGAGCATTTTTCTAGCTGCGCGGATACCTACAAAATCAAGTCCATCCAGAGGTTCGTCTAAAAGTAAGATGGGTTTTTCTGAAGCATAGGCCCCGAGCCAGGTGACTTTTCTTCTTTCGCCTTGGCTCAAGTGACCTAAAAATGTTTTCATTTCGTCTTCTAAAGCAAAATCATCAATCCAAATCTGCAATTCTTTACGGGATATTTTTTTATTCGAAACAAATTCAATCCACTCTTGGGGATAGACAAATTTCGGAATGGTCATGTATTCTGAAAAATAAAGGGTCATGAGCTCTGGAGCTAGTTTTCGGCCATCGAATTTTATTTCTCCTTGGAGTGGCAAAAGAAGTCCGGCAATAGTCTGAAGGAATGTAGTTTTTCCAAACCCATTCGGAGCAATGAGCAAATAGAGTCCACCCGAAATAAGGATATGATCATTTTCAGAGTCGAGCTCTAAAATAAAATTTCTAAAACTGCGCCCCACTTTGAGGTTATGAAATGACAAAGTCTTCATCGATATATTCTACACTATAAAATCTTTTTTCGACTAATTGAAGTTGTCGGTAGAAAAAATAAAGCAAAATCGGAAAAAACCAGGGCCAAGCTAAAGTGAGATAACCTCCTAAAAGACCACTTGCGAGTGCAATAAAATTGACCAACCAGGGCCTGGCTGTATCTCCCTCAAACGCGACAAACGCTGAGCCTAGCCCCCCCCCTAGACAAGCCAAAAAATAAAGTCCCCATTCGTGTAGAGGCATAAAACTCACGATCCCAAATGCAATCCAGCCAATAGACAACTGAATGACCTGAGAGATCCATAGTCCTACGAGGAGTTGCTTTGCGCCGGAGTGGGGATGAAATGAGAGGGCGAGATTTTTCAAGCGCCCAATCGAGTAAAGGGCTCTTTGAATAGGCAACAAAGAGAGAAAAACCCATACAAAGTGTTTACTTCCTACAAAAAAACAATCCAGCAAAACAACGAGTATAACGACAAACCAAGTTTGACCTCTTCGGAGTTCATGACGCAAGTAAAGCTGAGTAAACACTCGCGTGGGGTGATTCCAAAATTTTTCAGCAAAAATTCCGTCCGGCATAAACTGGAGCTTCCCCCATTGAAATGAAATCGGGCGAAGGGGCAGATTTTCTAAAAAAGCAGGAATGGATATAATAAAGAGAACAGACCACCATAGCGAGATAAAAGAAAAGTTTTCGTGTGTGATATTTTCCAATAGAGATTGAAAAATCAAGGTCGCTGTGATGGAATAAATGACACCCAAAAGAGTCCAGACAAAAAAATAGTGTTTAATCCACCGAAAGAGGTTGATGAGCCAGAGGCGTATCTTCATACTCTATCAGTTTACCTTAAAAACTAAGCCTTCCCAAGTATTACTGCTTTTGGAAATCGGGAGGCCAAAAAACTCGGTAGGTTGTGGCAACTTTGGTGCCCACAGGGGTGGAGAGGGCGGTCTGGAAACATTTTTAGGGAATATGGGTTGAGTCGGGTCTCCTGATTCAGCATAACTCAGTACGAGATAGGATGGGATTTTTTCGAACTGGGGTGGAATCCAGTATAAGTCAATAACTTCGAACTGAGGCTTAAAAAGAAAATAGAGACTAGGCCAGACAGCAATTTTTTCTGTGGGTTTTATCAGAGCGTGCAATTTGTCTGCCTGAGCTTGAGCTCTTTGAAAAGAATCGCGATTCGAAATTCGAATTCCCACATCTCTCACTAAAAATGGAATTTTAGCAAGGAAAAGCAAAAAAAAGACAATTCCTATCACAGGAGCATATTTTTTTTTCAGAGCTGGTTTTTTCATCAGCGTCCAGAGTACGACGGCCATAGCTACGGTACGCCCAAAGATAAGGTAATTGGACTGATTTGGAAATATAATGAGAGGGAACAAACAAAGACTCAAGATTAAAAGAGAATTCCAAAAATAAGAGAGAGATTTCTCTTGAATAGATTTCCATAGGAACAAAAAAGGGAAACAAACCAAAATAGCAAAAAGCGCAAGTTGTCCACTCAGAGCAGATAAGCTAGGTTTGAATAAAATATTTTTTAGAACTTCAAAATAATTTCCAGCTCGAATCATATTAAAGACAGCACCCAATCCTGACCCATTTTTTGCGCTATGTTCTAAAAATCGCTCTAAAAAAGTAGCATCCCAGACATAAAAGAAGACTCCTGTAATAAAAATGGGAATAGTGACCATCAAAAGCAAATGCAATACGAGCTTTAACTTTAAAAGTTTTGCTCTGTAAAAAACCAGAAGAACCCACAAATGCAAGATTGCTCCAAAAGGGGAAATCAGCGTATTCAGTCCAACCATAAAACTTTGAAAGAGAAAAAGTCGCCGAGAAAAGGGCTTTTGAACCAAAAATAAACTCAATAAAATAAAGCAAAGGCTCAAAGCTTCTGGGCGATCCTTTCCTGTCTCGAGCATTGCGCTTGGAATGAGAATGGACAAGACTAAAAAAATACCCCACTTACAATAAGAAGCTGGAAGAGTTTTAAAGTATGCCTTGAGGGTCTTGTACCACAAATAGGAACAAATCCACGCAATTGTGAGATTAAAAAATGTATTTTGGTAAGCTCCAACTCCAAAAAGTTTTGCGAAAACCCCCCATAAAAAAGGATACCCAGGAGGATAGCAAGCATAGAGGTGAGGGAACGAATCTTTGCTTCCCAAAACAAAAGAGGTAACAAAGCCGTGGCCTTGAGCCCAGTTAGAACCCGCGTCTTTGAAAATATAAGTGTCTATCCCGCCAAACTCGGGGCTGATCCAAGCAAAAAGAAAAAACCAAAATAAAGAGAAAATCCAAAAAAGATATTCAGGCTGCCTTTGGAAGGTCATCTTCTTTGACTTTTTTGGGAACGATTCTGCCGGCGTCGTTCATGATATTTTGCTCCCCCGCATTGCCTGACTCGTGATACTCGGCATCTTGATTGACTTGCCACAGGTTGTAAACTTTTTTGCCCGCTAGAATATTTTCTACACAAAGCATAGCTGTCATCATGGCATGATCTTGATTGTTGTATTTGTGCATACCATTTCGACCGACAAGGTGCAAAGTTGGAAATTTTTTTTCTAATTCTTTTCTGAGCGTTTCGACGTGGGTGAGGTAGTTTTCGTCATAGACTGGATATGCTTTGGCCTGTCTGACAACACAGCCGTCTATAAAATCATTTTTTTGAGCAAGCCCAATGGCTTGAAGTTCAGTTTGAGCTAATTTGATCAGCTCAGAATCTGGAGAATTCCAAACCCCATCTCCTTCGAAACAAAAGTATTCTAATCCAAAACAACACTGATCAGGATTGGGGATGAGTTCAGGAGACCAAGATTTAAAGTTTTGAACCCTCCCGACTTTCACTCGAGGGTCATGAATATAAATCCAATTATCATCAAATAGATTTTTATCTTTCAAAATAATAGCTACGGTAACAAAGTCGCGGTACTTCAAAGAATGAGCAGACTTTAAGGTTTCTGCGGAGAGTTTCGGAGTCAGAGAGTCCGCCAACTCTCTCATAGCTGCTGAGGAGATGAGGTGTCCTGCTTGCGTTGTTGAGATTTTCCCACTTTTGTCTTGGTAGGTAATGGTCCAAAGTTCAGATTTTGTTTCATAGGTGCAACCGATTACTTTTTTCCCCATGAAGATCTTGCCACCCTGACTTTTCACCTTTTCTGCACATGCTTCCCACATCATCCCGGGCCCTTTTCGAGGATAACGAAAAGAATCGATGAGAGTTTTAATCATTTGCTCTCTCGATTTTGGCTTTGGTCTCAAAGCACTGAGGATCGCTGATGACAAGGAAAGGCCCTTAATTCTTTGGGCAGCCCAATCGGCAGATATTTCTTTGCAGCTCATTCCCCAAACTTTTTCTGTATAAGTTTTAAAAAAAACATTAAAAAGGCGTTTGCCAAATTGATTGGTGACCCAGTCTTCAAAATTTTTCGGATTTGGAATCGGGAACATTTTATATTTAAAATAAGAAAAAACACATAATATTGATTTAATAATTCCTAATTTAAATAACGCTTCGATGGGTTTGAGCGGGTAAGAAAAAAATTTTCCGTTGTAGTAAATTCGGGAGAGCCGGGGTCGAATGAGCATGTCGTCGGGCAATATTTCTGTCCAAAAATCTTCGACTTCTTTGGACTTTGAAAAAAATCGATGCCCTCCAATATCAAAATGGAACCCCTTGTATTTGACCGTCTTAGAAATACCACCCACATACACCGGATCTGCTTCGATGACCGTAACGGGGACTCCCTTTTTTGTCAAAAGGTATGCCGCGGTGAGTCCTGCGGGTCCTGCTCCGATAATGGCCACTGTTTTTTGAAGCATAAGTGTTCTCAAAGAAGAATCGACCTACGCGAGATAAAACTTAAAAGAATCAATAATTTTCGGTTAAACTGACCCTTCTGTGGGTATCGTGCTCTTAGATTGGAATGGGCAAGGGGGGTGGAACCCCTAAAAGAAGGCTTTGACTAGACTTGCGACAGTGTCAATTTGCTCGCCCGTGATTTCAGGATAAATCGGCAGGGAGACAATTTCTTCGCATAACCTTTCTGATACTGGAAAAGCGCCTTTTTTATACCCTAAATGCGTATAAGCCCCATGCAGGTGGATCGGAACAGGATAGTGGATTGCTGCTCCTACACCACTGTTATTGAGATGTTGCAAAAGGGCATCTCTTTTATTTGTTCGAAGGACATAGAGGTGGAAAACATGCGAATTTTTTTCTGGAATTTCTGGCAGCCGTAAATCTCCCACTCCTTCGAGCACTTTATTATATTGAATCGCAGCGTTATAGCGCGCTTCGTTGTAATGATCTAAGTGGGGAAGCTTTGCGAGCAAAATCGCAGCTTGTATGGTATCTAATCGGCAATTAAACCCTATAACAGGGTGGTGGTATTTTTTGGGAGAGCCGTAGTTTCGCAGCGCAATCAGCTTGTCTTTCATTTCCAGACTGTTGGTGACCACCATTCCCCCGTCACCATAGCAGCCTAGATTTTTTCCAGGGTAGAAACTAAAACACCCCATCATTCCCACTGCTCCTGCTCTTTTTCCATGCAGTCTGGCTCCGTGGCCCTGAGCTGCGTCTTCGAAAACCATCAGATTTCTTTTTTTAGCAATTTCTAAAACTGGAGTTAAATCCATCATCCTGCCATAGAGGTGGACAGGCAATATCGCCTTTGTATTTTTGGTGATGGCCTTTTCAATAAGACTCGGGTCCATCAGAAAATCTTTTTCGCTCACATCCACCGGAATCGGTTTTGCGCCTGCAAAAGTCACTCCCAGCGCTGTAGCAATAAAAGTATTGGCTGGAACTAAGACTTCGTCGCCTGGTCCTATTCCTGCTGCACGCACGGCGAGGTGGAGTGCGTCTGTCCCATTGGCGACTCCAATGCCGTAGGTTGCCCCACAGTATTTTGCAAAATCTTGTTCAAATTTTTGAACTTCCTCTCCCAAGATAAAATTACATTTATCGATCACTGCTGTGACATTTTTTAGAACATCACTTCGAATGAGTGAAAGTTGTGCTTGTAGATCCACAAAGGGGACTTTTGATGTTGACATGATGGACTCCTCATTTATTTATAATAAATATTTATTTCTTTACCGTTTTGTTTCAAAGATTCGTCCGTGGCCTCGAGGGCTTGGACGACGGATAGTCCCTGCTCTCCTGGGCTGAGAGACGCAGAGGGATTGCGAATGGTTTTTAAAAAAACATCACATTCTGCGTAGAGCGGTTCATTGACGCGTATCTTAGGAAGCAAAGTGTCCCCTTCGTGAATACTCGCTCTAAAACCTGCAAAGGTATCGACTATAGCCGAAGTATCTGGAGGATCCACCGTCACATTTTTGTCATAGATCCTCACCGGATTGCTCAGGTCCATATCATCCCAAACCACCATTTTCTTTTCGCCTACAATGACAATTTCGCGTACTTTTTTGGGATTGAGCCAGCTGACGTGAATGTTGGCCATGACTTGATTGGGATAAGTATAAGTTGCAAAAACAGTGTCTTCGTTTTTAGGATTTAAAAAGCGCCCCCCGATGGCACTGACCTTACTAGGCATTTCGCGTTCCCAGTATTGTAAAATTGCCAAATCATGAGATGCCAAATCCCAAAGGCTGCTGACATCAGTGCGGATGGGCCCTAAATTTGTGCGTGTGATTTGATAATAATAAATTTTCCCGAGATCCCCATTTTGAATGAGCTTGCGTACGGCCTGAATCCCAGCATTATAAACAAATACATGGCCCACAAAAAGAGTGCGATCGTTTTTCTTAGCGCAGGCGATGAGGTCTTTGCACTCTTGAGAGTTTTTTGCTAGAGGCTTTTCAACAAAAACATGTTTCTTGTATTCTAAGGCTTTTTTGGCAAGTTCAAAATGAGTGGCTGTGGGAGTACAGATCACAACCGCATCGACGCTCGGGTCTTTGAAAATTTCCTCTGCAGATTCGGAGACGATAATTCCAGGGTAGTTCGGCGCAATCAATTTAAGACGCGACGAGTCTTTGTCTGCCACCGAGACAACAAAACTCCCCGGGTTTGTATAAAAATTTCGAGTGAGGTTGGGTCCCCACCTCCCTGCACCGATAACACTGATTCGAATCCTGTTGTCCATGGATTTTGTACCCCTTGAACTAGAATAAGAGGAGAATTTTTTTTTTTCTAGTTAAAAAATTCTAAGACTGAAACCTTTTCTGTCCTGAAACCTTTTCTAGCCATCCTGGCCAGAAACCCTTCGGGTACAGGCAAATTTTACTGGGGGTTTTTAGTGCCACAAGACGGACAGGAACCGCCTTTTGTATTTAATTTAAATTTAGTTTTAGTACAGGAACACAAGTAACCTACTAATTTTGCTGGGTTCCCTAAGGCTAGGCCATAGGGAGGGATGTCCCGAGTGACCACTGCTCCAGCTCCAATAAAGGCATAGTCTCCAATAGTAATGCCACATACAATGATTGTACCTGCGCCAATGGTGGCTCCTTTTTTAACATAAGTGGGACTAAACTGGTCCCGACCCTTTTTAATAAAGGCTCTGGGCATGAAATCATTGGTGAAAACCATGTGCGGACCTAAAAAGACATCATCCTCAACCACAACACGGTCCCACAAAGAAATTCCATTTTTAATGGTGACACGATTCCCAATCACGACACCGGATTCGATAAAAACCTGTTCACCAATATTACAGTTATCTCCAACTTGCGAATTTTTCATCACATGCGAAAACCCCCAAACCTTGGTACCAGCCCCAATCTGCTGGGATTCGACGACCGCCAGGGGATGTACAAATACGCTTTCAGGAAGGTCTTTGGGCCGGGACCCTAAAATTTTTGTATCCATATAAGAATGATATTAACGAAAACTTGGGGTGAAAGCTACTCTCAGAGGATATTGGATTGCGTTATATTAAAATGTCAGTTACTTAAAATAATACGGGGCGTAGCGCAGCCTGGCTAGCGCACTTGCATGGGGTGCAAGGGGTCGTGGGTTCGAATCCCGCCGCCCCGATTTTTGAAACTCTATGTTTTTAAAGTGTTTTTCTGGGTTAAACGTGGATTCTGATGCACTTCTATGCCGCTTTTTTTTTGCCCGAGTAGCACTGGCGTAGCATATTGGGGCTACTTGCATGGCTATTGTCGAAGCGTTCGGAGTTTTTCGGAGTTCTGCTGACTTATTCGATGTTGGAGAATTTATAACCGGAGACACCAGCGCTTCGTTGTGATTTTGGATTGTTGAGAGTTGCTGCTGGAGCATTTGAATCATCGCCATAATTGTCGCTGTGTCCATTTCACTGGCGATTTTCCCCACATTCCCATTCGGTGGAATAGATACAGATATATCGCCATTCTTTCCACTATTTTGCTTTTCCGCTCTATTGTCAAATCGAAAATCATCCTGGACCTTCAGATCTCCATCCAAAAGATGCGTATACACCCGAGCCGTGAGGCTAATGTCTGAGTGGCCAAGGAGCATAGAAACTTTTTTTAGACCCCAACCTGCACGGATTTTATTGGAACCATACGAATGTCGCAGCGTGTGCAGATCCACTCGCTTATCGATCCCAATTCGTTTTGCGGCCCGTTGAAATGGTCTGCGTAGGCTGTGCTTATCGGGACGATCGCCATCCTTATGTATAAAAATATATTCGCTTTTTCTTGGCATCATCTCAATCGCCTCTTTGGCACCAGGTTCAATCGGAATGCTTCGACTCTTTCCATTCTTTGATTTTCTAATATGAATGAACCCGCTTTCATAATCAATGTCGGTCCATTTCAGATTTCTGGCCTCGTTGCGTCGCATACCAGTATGAACAAGGAGTTTTGTGAATGGATATGCAAGATCACTTGTTGTTTTTCTTAATTCTGACAATACTTTTTCGATTTCCTCAGGAGTGAGGAAATTAATTTCGCGCCTTGGAGCCTCACGCGGAAAGCGCTTTTTAAAATCCTTTAGTTGTCTCGGAATATTGATCTTGTCTGGATGTCGTTCAACAAAGACGTCACCCAAGAAGCAAATTTTTAGATGATATTTTTGAATCGAACTATTACAGACCCCCTGCTTGTTCTTTAGTTCAAGATAGAACGCGTAAAGTTTTTCTTTCGTCAATTCTGAAAACCGATAACCCCCAAGCCTCTCTTTGATAAGACCATCAAGATGATAATGCATTATTTTACGCCAGCCTTCACTACAACTTTGATAATGGGCAGTTTGATAAAAGGCCAAAATTAATTCTGAGATTGTTTCTACAGGTGTCTCAGCAAGCCATGCACCTGGATCAATATCCCTTAATAAATCATCTCGGACTCGCGTTTCAGTCACTTCTGCTTCTTCTTGAGTGTCTCCACCTTTCAGCGCACACCAACCATGCGCTACAGTATCCCACCAACGCACCATCCATGCAGTTTTACCGCTATTATATTTTCGTTTATAAATATTAGTTCGAATCTTCTTCATGTGCCTTGCTCCTGAAGGAGCCACCTCACAAACTTTGTTTTTGGAAACCTCATCTCCGTTCCGACTGTCACTCTCGGTGGCCTCTTCTTTGGATCAGACCTCTTAATCCAATTATAAACCACGTTTGGAGAACATTCCAAGAGTTCTGTCACGTCCTTGAGCGTTAGGAACGCCTTATTTGGAAATATATTATCGAAGTCTTCAAAAACATCATCGCTCTGTTTGTTTATTAGTTCCATTTTCTAGCCCCCAATAATGTGGTTTTCGTGCTTCGCTGCACGCGCCTCATTCAAAATGCTTCCATGTTCATCAGTCATTCGATCAAAATTAGATTGTCTTGGTGAAAAACAGGACAATCTCTGCTGTGGCATCTCGCGTTCTAATACGCCACCTCTCTGTTTCTGTGGCCGTTTTAATGGGAATGGAATGCGCAGGCGCTTTAGCGCGCCTTCTGTTTTCATGCTAAATATGCATTCGCCCACCTTGAGATTTTTTATTCCGTTTGGATGCACAATAAATTCGTCTGATTCGCGATTTGATGACTCTCCAGTTTGGATTCCAGAAGAAGTGCGGAATGTTTTTTTTACAGCCTTTCTTGTGCCGAGATATTTCGCCCACGTTTCGGCGTCATCAGGATCATCTTGCCTGAACACAAAACGCACATTGCAATTGCCCATGACCTGTCCCTTAAAAGTTCTGCTAATTTTTTCAAGATCAGAAAGCGTCTGGTGCGCAAGATGGATCATAAAATTACTTGAACGCCCTTTGTTTTGAAAGGTCGCAAAATTCTCAGTTGCAAAAGCGTCAAATTCGTCCACATAAATAGAGAACGGACGATTACTTTTTAGCTCAGGATGAAGCTTTCTCAGTCCCGAGACCAACATCATTTCTTGGAGGAGAAGTTTTCCGACTCGTGCGCTCTGCACTGCTTTTGACTCAGTCGGGAGATCAACAAATAAAATTTTGTTATGCGAAGTGATTTCAAGCAGCGAAATAACAGGAGCATTCAGATCCGTCACACTTTGAGGCACACCTTGAGGTACACAAAGCAATGGCCCCCACTCACTTTTAGCGAATGACTGAAGATCTAGAAATAATCCAGCTGTATTTTGTTGTTTGCCATCGCCAGATTGTTTTTTGAGCTGATTTACAAGATCAGAAATCGCAAAATGCTTTGGCCTGTCATCCATGAGTGCGTTAAAAGCTTCGAGCAGTCCAAGCTCGCAAGCCTTGGCGTAAAATGGTTCTCTGTAAACCCCAGAATTAAACCATTTACTTTGCAGTTCAGAGGCGTTGCCGATGCTGCATGGATTCCAGCGGACACTTTCTTCTGGCCAAGAAGCCGAAAGAAAGTACAGGTCTTTTTCTCTGCCAATAGAACAGCAAAAATCTCTGATTCTGTCGTAAAGTTCCCTGTCACCCTTAGGGTCAATAATCAGTGCACCATGTCCTCTGGCCAAATCTTCATAAATGAGCTGCTCCATGAGAACAGTTTTGCCTGATCCCGTAGCACCCACAATGTGGGTGTGTCTGAGGCGTGCCTGATCGGAGATAAATTCAGAAGCTATAACAATACCCTTGTCAGAACTCAGTTTTCTTAAATGAAAAAAATATAGAATCGCGCGCCAAAGTCGCTTAACTGCGCTCATTGCAAGAATCTTAAAAAACTGCGGCCTGATAACCGATAACCCTGCCAGAATTAGAACAATTATTAAAACTATAGACCATTGCCAAGACGAGAGACTTGTTAACTGCGAGTACCAGTTTTGATATTTGTGAGTCAGCATTTAGTACTCCTTTCTAGAAAAAATATCGACAGCGCCGCCAACACTCCAAACTGCGGGTGTACCATTTTTAAGATCCTCCCAAAGGACAAGTGCGAATGGCACTCCACGAGGTCCATCTGGTAAGAGGCGCTGAATAATGCCAAACATATAAGGCGCAGTAGCTACGTACAGAACGAGCTTCACGTCAATCTTTCGCCAATCTTCTAGAATGGAGAGAAAGCGCGCGCGTGATTTTGGGGTGTTCTCCACTTCGACAGCGACTTTTTTACCGCTTGGAAAAATAAAAAGACCATCGGGGATTCTGGGGAAATCTTCTTTTTTTATCACTCGCTCCGGTATCCAACTGCCAGTCCAGAGTTCTTGGAGCCTCAGTCTAACCGAAGTCACAATTGAGTCATGGCGCAGAGTGCGAACGTCAGGTTTACGCACATGAGGAACTTCAATAATAATATCTTCTGTAATGGCGCGAAGGCCTTTCCTGGTCAATCTGATCAGGCGTTTTTTGTCGAGCATTGGTTCCTTTAGCCAGCGAATTAGTCCGAATTGTGAGAGTTCCTGAAGTCTCTGAAATCCGTTTCTGACACCCACCTTATAAAAGAAGAACCGCAATACTTGTTCAGACAGCAAGAACTGTTGCTCATAGCATAGACGCATTATTTCCCTGTCCCGTTTTTGTAGTTGTACCCGTTCCCGATCCCGTAGTTGTATTCCTTCCTGTTTTCTTCCTCGTCCGAGATCTCTATGAGATAATTTAATTTTGTTACGTCTCTCCTCGATAGACACAAGACCCCGGCCACACGTTGTTGTGGGGGCGGGGTCTTGTGTCGCTTTTAAATCGAGGGGAGCAGAAAATTCAATTATCTCATGGAGATCTCGAACGGGGGTGATGCAGCTTTCAATACAGTGTACTGTACCTGTGGCTGTACCCCTGGTTGTACTGGAATATCTGGTATTAATTGTTGCTATATTTGTCTTTGAATTCTGCGTTGTATTCATCCTCAGTTTACCTCCGCCGGTGACGACTCGATAATAATTTGTATCGCGCGACCTGATTCGATCTCGGTGTATTCGGGTGCAGTGCGTGCTCGCTCTGCAAATCTTTCGGCAGTTTTAGAAAGCGCTTGCACAGCGCCTTGTTTTGCTGCGTTAGCGGCAGTGGGCTCGGTTTGGTAGCCCCCTAAAAAAGATTGGCTTCGACTTGTTGTCGCATCGGCATAACCTGCCGCTGCCGCCGCTCCAAGTTCTGCGGCAAAGTACAAACCCTCTTGTGTGAGATGATCCCCAACGAGACCGAAATCCCCGCAAAAACCC
>CAZBEI010000010.1:0-4166 GCA_964490895.1 uncultured Bdellovibrio sp.
CCGTGCGGGTACAATGCGCCTTGATTTTGTTTGAATCAAAAAATGCAAGTGATTCCCGACGCATACAAACTCTCTCAGTGTAATGCCGTGACGTTTTGCTGCACGAAACGCAATCATCCGAACGATACGAGAGCGTGAGGGATGAAGCATGGATCCCTTTCCCACTGCTCCACTCGATCGCATCGTAATGTGCAGTTGTTTAGCGGGGTCAAACGGGCGTGCTTCTTTTCTTTTACGTGTTTTAGAATGCGCCTCTCCACCGTGTCCCTTGGCATGTTCTTTTCTCTGTTTCATAAAGAAAGGAAAATGCATCTGTTTTTCTTGTTTTTTCATTCGCCTGTCCTGGTTGTGTTGTATAGGATATGGGCAATGTTATTTCAACCCTATTTTTTTATCCAATGATCTAATTATTTTATTTTAAAAACACAGTAATTTTTCATTTTGTAAACTTTTGTAAACATTTATAAACTTTTTCCAGCTTTCATGCTGCGCGAACACTCACGCACTTGTAAGGCCTGAAAATATCTTTTTTTATAAGTCCACCCCGGCGGCCACCCAAAAGCGGTCAGGGGACTCCGTTTTTACACCGAGCCTGAAGAATGAGGCTGAACAGTCACAAATATATGAACTTATTTTCCAACTCAAATCTCTCGCTCACCCAGTGAGAAACTCCGCCTACCCACCAGAAAAACAGAGCACATAATAAGCCGCACCGCACCACGCCCCCAAAATAAAACTTGTATCTTCTATACTTTCTAGAGAAGATAATGGAGATTATTTTGGAGGACCCTATGAAAAAATTTTTACTTACTGTGGTGGCAACGCTACTCGCTTTTGTCCCTGGAGTTTATGCAGAAGAAAACACTGCGTCAGCTCAAAATGCTCCCACTCAAGCAGCGCCCGAATCTAAATCCATTGTTTCTAAAAAAGGGAAAAAGAAACATCATAAAAAAGGACATGCTCACAAAGGAAAAAAACATCACGGAAAAAAGAAAAAAGGTGGGCATAGGCGAAAACATGCTGCCATTGAGTCCTCTCCTGCAACGCCCGTTGAGGCTCCTGCTCCTCCCACCGCAGGTCAGTAAGAGCTTTAAATTTTAGTAATGTAATAAATTTGCCAATCATTTCATAGGCTTTTAATCAGCTTTCTTTTTGGGTGAAATCCGATTAAAACTACCCTCATGCTTTTCCGAGCTTCCATGCCCTTGCAGGTCAAAATTATTTTGGTTTTAGTCTCTGTTATTTTGCCTCTTTTTCTGCTGATAACAATTGCCGAAAATCAATTGACCAAGCCGCTTCTTTCGGAAGAAATGAAACAAATTGGAATCACAGTTGGCAAAAGTCTGGCCTCAGATATTTTAGCTCAAAGAGAGTTGAGCGCTTCTAATCCCACGCTTTTGATTGAAAGAAATATTCAGGAACTTCTCTATTTTCAACCCAGTATTGTTAGGGTAGACGTCTTTGTCAAAGATCCCAAAACAGAGGCGATCAAAAACATTGCCTCTAATATCGACGAGGACCCCTCTGTGTCTATCATTCCAGTTGCTCTTACGGATATCACTGTGTGCGAATTCAAACGAGACGAAAGTGGACTTGGAGTTTGGGATGTTTTTATCCCTATTAGAAGCCAGAAAAAAATTTTGGGCAATGTCCATGTCGTAGTATCTCTCAAAGTTGTAGATCATCTTTTGGAGACCCTGTGGAAGATCAAAGTCGGGGCTGCTGCATTTAGCGTCATCTTACTGATTTTTCTTTTGAATTATTTTTTGAAAAAAACAATTTCTAATGATCGTCTTTTAACACAGGCAAAAAGTCAAAACCTAGTCCTGACAGAGCAGCTTCACGAAGTGCAGCAACAGCTTGTAAATACCGAAAAACTAGCGGTCATGGGCCAACTCACTGCCAGTTTTGCCCACGAAACGGGAACCCCACTCAATGCCATTGGCGGGCACCTTCAGTTACTCAAAGAAGAGTTGTCCGCTAAAAATCTAGATTTTTCAGAACGTTTTGAGATCATTGAGGGACAGCTCGTTAAAATTGAAAAAACGGTAAAAAATTTTTTACAAAGTACTTCGAAGCCCTTGCCGCAAAAGCAGTTAGTAGATTTAAACGAAATTGTTCAAAGGACACTCAGCATTGTGTACCCCCGTATTTTGCTTCAAGGCGTCAATGTAAATCGGAAATTAAACGAAGATTTAGTTCCTGTGCGAGCTGTGCCTCTAGATTTAGAACAAATTTTGCTCAATCTTGTGAACAACTCTTTGGATGCGCTTAGACACAAAAAATCTAAAACTCTCTCAGTTTCTACACAGAAAGAAAACCTCGATGGACGGTCTTGGGCAGCCATTTCTATCTACGATACAGGAGAGGGGATTAAAAAAGAGGATTTGAAAAATGTCACAGAGCCCTTTTTTACGACAAAACGTCCTGAGGAAGGAACTGGCCTTGGGTTAGCGATTTGTAAGGAGCTTATCAAAAAACAAAGTGGAAAACTAAAAATTGAATCAAAGGAGGGGGCTTGGACCCGCGTTACAGTGCAGTTTCCATACCCTATATATGAAGATACTCGTAGTGGATGACGACGAAGTCACAAGAAAACTACTCAAAGAAGTTTTAGAAAAAGAAGGCTACTCGGTGAGGCTTGCTTCGAGTGGAAAAGAAGCGCTTTTGTTTTTAAAAAAAGATCCCTACCCGATTTTATTGTCAGATATCAAAATGGCTGAAATGGATGGCATGGCGGTACTCAAGCAAGCTCAGAAAATAAACACTCGCACAGCAGTGATTTTGATGACCGGATTTGGAAGCATGGAGGGCGCTATTGAGGCCATCCAAGAAGGCGCTTTTGACTATGTCAGTAAGCCTTTCAAAATGGAACAACTCAAAACTCTCATTTTGAGGGCTAAAAAGCATTTGGAGTCTTTAGAGTCAAGAGAGTCTCTAGAGTTGTTGGGCCGCCAAAATAGAGGCTTTGAGTTTGCGCCTCATTCCATCATTGGCAGATCTCCACAAATCGTCGAAGTTTATAAGACGGTGGCCCGAGCTTCGTTAAGCCAAAGTCCAGTGCTCATTCAAGGAGAAAGTGGAACAGGAAAAAAACTCATGGCCAGAGCCATCCACAAAAATAGCCAACGACGCACCCAAGCTTTTGTGTATTTGAACAGCAAAGATTTGATCCATACAGACTTGGAAGCAGAGATTAAAAAAAATTTTGAACAAGCTGGAGGAGGCACCCTTTTTTTAGATGAGATCGGGGATTCGTCTTCATTTTTTCAACTCAAACTGCTTCATTTTTTAGAGATCAACGAAACAAAGGTAAAAGTTCGAGTGATCTCTTCTGCGAGTAAAAATTTGGAGATCGGGGTTAAGTTTGGAAAAATGAGAGAGGATTTGTTTTACAAATTGAAAGTGATTTTCATTGAGCTCCCTCCACTGAGAGAAAGGACTGAGGATATTGCACCGCTTTGCGAATATTTTGTTGCGCGCTCATCGGAGAAAAATAAAAAACAAGTCTCGCATATCTCAGAAGAAGCATTAGCACGTTTTCTAAAATATTCTTGGCCAGGAAATATCAGAGAACTTGAGCATGTGATTGAGAGAGCCGTGGCGCTCAGCAATACGAAAATATTATTTCCAGAGGATTTCCCAGACGTTGTCGAGTTAAAAAAACCATCTCAGGACTTAACTCCAAGTTCATTGGAGCAAATGGAGAAGGCGCATATTTTAAAAGTGTTGCAAGAGGTCAGCTTTAATAAATCAAAGGCCTCAGAGATTTTAGGGATTGACCGAGTAACCCTCTATCGAAAAGCAGAGCGTTTTGGGATTGATCTTAAGGGCCGAGGTGCAGGCAGTGGCATTTGACCTTCTTTTTAAAGAGAGCCTCAAGCAAGCACTTGCTATCAATCTTCCTTATTCTACTCCCGAGAGAACGCCGCTCGATCAATCCTCTTTTCACAAAGCTGCAGTGCTTATTTTATTTGGAGCAAGAAAGGATGGAGGCCCAGAAATCTTGCTTACCCTAAGAACAGAGCATGTAGAAACTCACAAAAACCAGGTGGCCTTTCCGGGTGGAAAAGTTGATCAAGAAGATCACAGCGCAAAAGCCGCTGCGCTTCGCGAGACCCAAGAAGAAGTCGGTATTGCTGGCGGGGAAATAGAAGTCCTTGGGA
>CAZBEI010000011.1:0-12291 GCA_964490895.1 uncultured Bdellovibrio sp.
TGTAGACTACAACGCATATAGGGTGGGTGTGTATGTGCATTAATGCACTTAGCTGACCACTACTAATCGGATGTGTGGCTTATCCTTGATATCTTTTCTGTTCCTTTTTTTTGGTACTTTTACATTCTTTTTTCTACACTCTTTTTTTCTTCGCTAGGGCGGTTACTTCGCCATGCAAAGTAAAAAAGAAAACGTTTCTTTAACCTTTTTAAGTGTAGTTCTCACTTGTGGTTCTTTCAAAAATACAGTATTTACTCCTTACAACATTTGTACACCTTTGGGGGTGTCATTGCGGCGTGGTCCCACCTGATCCCATCTCGAACTCAGAAGTGAAACGCGCCCGCGGCAACGATAGTGCTGAGGTAGCTCAGTGTCAAAATAGCTCGATGCCCCCAATTTTTCTGCCTCATTAATAATTATCTGAAAAACGAATTCTTTCACTGAGTTTGTATAGATTTTATTTAAAGAAACTATCTCGGGAAATGCGTTCTTTCATAGATTTTATATATATTATCTTTAATATTGTTTATTCTGTACCTATGATTTTAAAGGCCTGTGTTCATCTATTGATCCTCAGTTATGCCGTTGCAATTCTAACTGGGGTGCATTTATTTCCTGAAATTATTTTTGCAGCTGGAGTTCAAAAAAGTCCTGATTCTTATCCGTTTGATGTCATTTTAAAGTTTGATAAGTTTGTATTGGCCTTATTCATTCTTGGGTTTTTGCGATCGAAAAGAAAAAACAGCCAACCCCCTTGTTTACGTCATGTGATTGCAACAGCAGTGCCGATGATTTTATTTTGCTCTATGGCTCTTTTGTTGCCTGCAATTCTCATTCATTATTGTCGGTTTGATTTTAAGTTGAGCCCTGTTTTCCCAGTCTGGATGCTCAATAATTTAATTCTAGTTTGCTTTGCCGAGGAAGTTTTTTTTAGAGGCTATATTCAAGAGTCTTTGTGCCAGTTTTTGAATCATCTTAAAATGCCTGCTTTTGTTGGAGTTGCAATCGCTTCTTTATTGTTTGGGCTTGCTCATTTTCGTGGTGGTCCTGTTTTTATTGGATTGGCAATAGTGGCTGGATTTTTTTATGGATTGAGCTATGCTCGAGCGGGTTTGTGGTCGTCGATTTTAGTCCATTTTAGCATCAACTTAATCCATTTTGTGTTTTTTAGTTACCCCGCTCTTTTTGCGCGACCAAACTAGAAAATTGAAAAACCAATTCTGAAGAAAAATTATGAGGAGAGCCTAAAAAGCGATCCAGACCGCCAATTGTACTAATATTGAGCATTTCCCAGGCAGCTGCTGAAAAACGGTTAAAATGCTCTTTTACATTCGGAGCGATCCCAGATGTATATATTATATAATCCTCTTTGAATTGAGGAGCTTGCCAAAAAGCTGGAGGTTTTCCGCTCATCCACTCTAAAATAATCAGGATTGCAATTGAACAGAAATTTACAAAGAGAGGTGCATTACGTTCTCCATCGGGGCCAGTGTAGACTAACGCATTTTCTAAAAAGTGCTTGGTGAGGAAGTGAAGAACATTAAATAAGTAATTCTTTTCAAAGTTAGTTCTATCACCATTTTGAGCAGACATCAATCTTCTAACAGTATCACGATGATCATAGCCTAATTGATTTGCCAAAGCTTCGAAATTTATCCCAAAACTTGTAAGGCGATATTCAAGTTGCCCAAGTCCATTATTTCTATCACCAGTAATTTTTTCGAGTATCTCTATTATCAAGGGTTTCATTTTTTGATAAACTAATGGATAGAATATTTTCTCTCGCAATCGAGTGCTTTCCTCGCTTTTTCCGGGGGATGGTTTTTGTTCACTCCAGGAACCTGCTAAGGCAATTTTACTGTCAATGGCCAAGCGGCCAAAATATTGAGCGACTTCAGGAGTAAACCCAGTTTTTACTGCCAACTCAAACAAGACTGTATTGAGAACTCTGTGAGTTTGTTTCATTTCTCTCAAAGAGGTATCGCTGGACGAATAGGATCCAGTATACCTTTGGATATAATCAGCCATTTTTTCATTGTGACTTTCAAGGTACAACAAAAGCTGTTGCGAAGAAGAAGGATCGGCATTATCCAAAAACCAATCTACTAATTTGTTTTCGGAAGCCTGAGAAATGTGGCCACTGACAGCCATCAAGGCTGCTTCGATTTCAGCATTTGCCAATCGATCTTTTGAGTGAATTTTTAAAATAGATTCAAATGCAATTTGGGGTTCAGGATTTATAATTTCAGCTCCAGTCTTTGAAGTTAAAATAATGTTTACATTTCTACTCAAAGAATAGTGATCCCAAAGCGCAAATGCTGGTTTGAGAGGAGAGAGCCATTTAGAGCAATTTTTACTGCCTGGAGCCGCATGGGAGTCAGCTGAAAAAACTAAAAAAAACAGAAAAACAAATATCCTTAGTTTTCGAGTCATAAATTTCATCGCTCACACCTGAGGCATGCTCCAGTGCATCAGGGATGCACCCTTCGCAGCGTTGCTTTTTTATTATACATATGTAATATAGTCAAGCTTTATGAAAAACAGTTCCTGTGATCAAGCCGAAGTGTCTGAGATGCGTATTGAGAGATTATTATATGTCTAGGACCATCCTAGAGCAAATCGAATCCAAAGACATTCGATTGTAGACATAAGTTTTCTTAAAAACTTCTTTCATCAAGAGTCCGCGCCTTTTTGCTCTTTCGAAGAGGGCAGAGTCCTCTGAGTAAGATGCCAATGGAAAACCGCCCATTTTTACAAGGCTCTCTTTTTTGATGATAAAAGTGCCGCCGATGGGGAGGTGGTCTTTTTCGAGGTGCAGGGATTTTGTGGAATTGTATTTGTCAGGCACGTACGGATTGCCGATAATTTCAGCGCCTCCATATAAAAATTCTGTTTGGGGTTGAGTTTGAATCATCTGAAATCGGGTTTCTAAGTGATTGGGTTTAAAGATATCATCAGAGTCTAAAAAAGCAATGTAATCGCCCTTGGAGTGTTTTAGGCCGAGTTTTCTTGCATATGCAGGGCCCTGGTTAGTTTGATAACAGTAGAGAATGCGGGGGTCTTTTTTTTGGATGGACTTTACCAGAGAAAAAGTTTGATCCGTACTTCCATCATCTACAATGAGGAGTTCCCATTTTTCAAAACTTTGCTTAAGTACAGATTGAATTGCTTTTTCTAAGCAATAAGCCCGATTGAATGTCGGAAGAATCACAGAAAAAACAGGCTTCTTGTTACTGCTGCAACGCATAGCGTTATTAAAATAACAGAAGTGCTCTGAGAAGGCAATCAAGAGATCAGTTTATTAATCAAGTCCCTGTAATGATTGGAGCCCTATTGCACCTGTTCACAGTGGATTGGCAGTTTACTTTAGGCACAAAAAAATGCCTGGATTAAAATCAATCCAGGCATTTTTAAGGCAATGGCAAAAGAAAATACTAACTGTCTACAGAAAGGATTTTTTGTTTTATATTTTTTTGAACCTTCTCCTCTATAATACGCAGAGGTTCTTCGAGCGCATCGGAGAGCTCTTTCGAAAAAAGCTTGGTGATGGTTTCCAGAAAGCGGGCGATTTCGTTTGGAAGGACCACCCATTTTCTTTTTAAAATATGGAGAAATCCAAACACTTTTGAAAAACCCAAACCGCCTTCTAAACGGATGCATTTTTCGAGCATCGGGTGCAAGACGGACCACTTTTCATTGAGAGGAAAATAAAACTCTCCGTTGCCGAGGAGTGCGAGAGCGGTTTCCGCTTCGGTTTTCGTCATGGGTGGGCGGAGTCCTCTTTCTTTGGCGGAGATGACCGGAAGCCAAATGGCGGTATCTTGTCGTGTGATTTTTCCTGGCGAAGATTTTTGAGGTTCCAGTTTATAAAAGTTGATTTGTTTTTGATCCACTTCTCGGGTTTCAACAGAGGTGATCGTACATTTTCCATGGAGAGCGTAAATCACAGATGATCCTAAGGTGAAAGGATCAGAATTTTGCATTTCCATAGCTTTTGACTCCTCAATGAGATTTTTACTGCCTAAGTTTTACTATCTACGGCTGGCCAGAGGCCAGCTTTAACCGCCTAAGTTTTACTATCTACGACTGGCCAGAGGCCAGCTTTATTTTTACTATCTACGGCTGGCCGGAGGCCAGCTTTATAAAGATGCTATCAGACTCTAGCCGCGCAAGCCAATTATTACCCAATTATTACTTGCTTCTTTGTGCAAAGTATCGCATTTAAGAGCATATGGGACGTGGAAGAAAACGAAAAACTCAGAAAATGAAGAATCGCAAACGGCAATCTCAGAAAAAAACAATGCTAAAAAAACGCCGTGACGCGGTCCGAAAATCTAGAATTTCTTAATAAATACAATAAGTTAAAATAAAGCAAAATAATTTTAAAAAAATACTTGACCTAATAAGTTCAACATTGCTACTCTGAGACTAGGTGTGTCGTGTATTACACATGAGTTCTTCATACGGAGTTGAAGAAATAAAGCTGAAGTTGAATGAGTGAAAGAGGAGTTGTATATGTGGAATCAAAATCAAGTTGCTCGATTAGAAAAATTATTTTTAATCTTATTTCTATCCGTGCCCCTGGTGTCATTTGCTGGGGAAAACCCTCGTCAGATCATGGCGAGTATAGAATATGCCAAGGAGAAAAAAGAAAGCTTAAAAAATAGTGAAGAAAATTATGAGAAAGACATTGAGAGCGTCAGAGAAGGGCGTAATCCACGCCATTCGCACCTCAAAGTAAATTTGAATGCACGTGGAAATTGTTCTTCGGCTTGCGAACCAAGTATCTGCGGAGAAGTGTTAAAGGCTTTAGAAATCACGGAAAAAACAAGCGAAAAACACAGGCTCTATTGTGTCGAAATTTATCAAGCCGAAGGTGGCTTAGAGACGGCTCAAGAGATCAATCCTTATTGTGCTCTTAAAGTAAAAAACTGCTCTCAAGTTGCACGCGAATTGGCAGTGAGTGAATACGAATCACACAGGCAAGGGTACGAAGATGCAGTTAAAGATGAGGAAGAGAAAATAGAAAGACTTGAAAAAGAATTAACAAAATCTGGAGGTAACTGCGTTTTCTGTGGCGGTTCTTATGATTCTCGTTATGGATTTAGAGCACAGTCTAATATGGCTTCGGAATTTGACATGTATTCCCGATACAATTTGGATTACAGAAATGGGGGAGGCAGAGGGAGGTGTTCTAGCCAGCAAGAATGCATGATGATGGGACAGTACGGCCAAGATGGGGCTATGGTAGACGAGAATGGCCGGATCATTGGTTACCCCGGCATGTATCGCCCAAGAGAACCAAAATTTGGAGATTATTTGATCGGAACAATTAACGCCTTAACCCCAATGGGTTTGGGTGCAATGAATTTAGTAGGTTACAACCATTGGCTTGATACCAATCGAAGAATGAATCAGGGCAACCAGGGTGCCTACGGAAATGCCTACGGCCAGTATATCAACGCCTGTGTGACCATGGGTGTGATGTGCAATGCTCCTCAGTATATGGGTGGAGGATACTTGCCCATGGGAACTCCATTTGCCAGTGGCTTTGGAGGGCTGGGATTTGGCGGCGGTTTAGGTGGAGGATTTGGTTTAGGCGGCGGACTCGGCGGAGGCTTTGGACTGGGCGGCGGCTTGGGTGGAGGCTTTGGACTTGGTGGCGGTTTAGGTGGCGGCTTTGGCCTTGGTGGAGGATTCGGTGGTGGCGGCGGCTTCGGTGGTGGTATGCCTATGGCTGGTGGATGGGGACCTGGCTGGGGCGGCGGTGGCGGTGGCGGTGGCGGTGGCGGATACTATCCAGGCGGAGGCTATTACCCACAACCTATGCCTTACTATGGCGGCGGCGGATTTGGCGGCGGCGGATTTGGTGGCGGCGGCGGAGGAGGCGGCTTCGGCGGCGGCTTCGGCTGCGGTGGTGGATTCGGTGGCGGTGGTTTTGACAACAGTGCAATGCTTCAGTCAGCGTGGGCTGCGCAAGCTGCAGCTCAAGCCCAACGATCTTATCAGGCACAACTTGATTTAATGCTTTCTCAACAACAAACTGGCGAAGCTTTCTGGCGCTCTCAGCAGGCACAGTCCTTGGGTGGAGGCTTTGGTGGCGGATTTAATGGCGGCCTTGGCGGCGGTTTTGGAGCTGGGTTTTAGGCCCGGAGACAAGATGCATTATTCTTTAATTATATGAGAGCAAAATAGATTTAACGCAAATGGTTACATGTGCTATTGCTTCACGAGATGCGTTGTTCTACAGGGTTTTTTAAGAAAACTATAGTTTTTTGCCTTCTGCTTAATTTTTCTCTGCCCATTTCTTTTGATGTCCAATATGAACATGCCGCACATGCCGCTAAACGACTCACGAGTAGGCAAACCGTCGTAATAGGATGTGTGGCTTTATTAGGGCTCACTGTTTTAAACGAGGCCGTGAGTGACCCCCATGGGCATGGCTTTGTATATAGATTTTTTCGAGACCTTGGGCTGTTTGCAAAATTAGAAATGGCTGGTGGAAATAACTTTTACCTCGTTGATAAAAACCCAGCGACAGGTTTTGCTTTATTTAGAGCCAGTGATATCAACAATCAGGGCATGTTGCTGCTTAAGGAGCATGGAGTTACTGAAATATTTGTGCTCAGTGGGGATGCCGATGAGCATGAATTTAAACATAGAGACACCTATCCAGCGTTAGAGGTTGTGAGTAACGAAGAGCAAACAAACAGGGTCCCTCTCGCGTTGAGTTTTATTAAAAAATTTGATCAATGGATCCAAGAGGCTCAGGCAAAAGGAAAAAGGATCTGCATCCGTTGCAATTGGGGAGCGCATCGCACAGGACGTTTAGCAGCCTACTATAGAATGAAATATCAAGGTTGGACTGCTCAGCGAGCCTACGAGGAATTGGAAAAAGAAGGAATCATCATGTGGAAATTTCCACACCTCTATTGGCAGGTTGTGGCTCTGGAGGATTATATCCATAGCAGGCCATGTTCAGTTGAACCTCAATACTGCGTAAGGGAAAACAAATAGTTTATTTCAAAGCTAAAATCAGCTAGTGAGGCGAGCAGCGGGGAGAGTCACCAGGCGGCGGTTTTGGAGCTGGGTTCTAAGCTTGCTTTTTTATAGTCCCGGATAGATTTTCTCGAGCGCTTCTTTCCAGGGCAATACAGAAATTCCGTCTAGCTCGTAAGCACGTGGAGTGCGGCAAATAACCATGGGTTCTGACTTTGGGTTTTCTGACAAAAAGGCTCTCAGCCCTTTGAGATCAGACGCGGTTGGGGCTTCTGAGGATTTGATTTCGATGGCCAGAGGGTTGGCTTTGGATCCCCTTTTGATAATCAAGTCGACCTCTTGGCCCGTATTGGTTCTCCAATAATAAAAACGATCGTCTGTTTCATAATAATCATTGAGTCGAATGCACTCTAACACAAAAAATGTTTCGAAGAGTTTTCCAAAGCGATACGAGCTCAGTTTTAATTCGACAAGAAGCTCTCCCCGGATAGCATTGAGAACACCACAGTCAAAAAAATAATACCTGGGGTTTTTCTGAATTTGTTTTCTGACAGAGTATTCCCAACCGTCAATTCGGAAAGCAAGTAGAGTGTCTTGTAAGATTTGAAAATATTCTTTTGCTGTTTTTGGAGAGACCCCAGATTCGCGAGCTATTTTAGAAAAATGAACGGGCTCCCCGTTCATTTGTGCGGCGATTTCCAAAAATCGACAAAACCCCGCTAGGTTTCTCACTTCTGTCTCTTGTTGGATTTCCTCTTTCAAATATGTCCCAACATAGGCTCTCAGGGTGCGGATGGGATCTGGATTTTCGATCACAACAGAAGCGATAGAGCCCCATTGTAATACTTTGCTTACTTCTTGTTCCCATTCTAAGTGAATCAAGGGGTGAAGATGAAAGGTCCATGCTCTACCGGCTAATAAATTGACTTCGGAGCGTTTTAATTTTCGCGCACTCGATCCCGTCAACAAAAAATAAACTCGATTTTTTTCAGCTTCTATCAGATGGTGTATTTCGTCTAAGAGCGCTGGTAATTTTTGAATTTCGTCTACAAAGACGCAAAGGGGTTTGCTCGTGGGTGTTTTTTTCAGTACCTCTAAGACTTCTGAGCGAAAAAGTTCAGGACGTGTGAGAAATCGAGTGTAGGTATCTGACTCGAGCAGATTGTAAGAAAGAGAATGAGGTGTCTGGCTTAAATAGTCATGAATTAGGGTTGTTTTGCCCACCCCGCGTGGCCCAAATAGAAAAAGGGAGTATTTTTTACTTAATATTTTCGATAGGTTAAATGACCTGTGGATCATACTCCATTATTATAATATATTTAGGGATATAAGTAAACTATTTATAAAAGCTGGCAAATGGAACTCCATAAGGTATAAAAATTTCATGTTAGCGGAGGTGGTTTATCTTTTTGTAATGGTTTTTTTGGGTAGAGAATCGATGAGTCAAGAGCCTATTTTATTTCCAGAAAATTTTAAGTGGTGCGTGGCCACCTCGGCTCATCAAATTGAAGGCTACAATGACCAGAGCGACTGGTGGGATTGGGAGCAAATCCCAGGAAAAATCAAAAATGGAGACAAATCGGGAGCGGCCTGTGACCACTGGAATCGGCTTACCCAAGACGTTGAGCTCTTAAAGTCTCTCAATGTTAAGCAGTACCGATTTTCAATCGAGTGGGCAAAAATAGAGCCGGAGCAGGGGGTTTGGAACACTGAAGCCATTGCTCACTATCAGAAAGAATTACAGCTTTTGTCTCAATCTCAGATTGAGCCTATTATTACACTTCATCATTTTACTTTGCCCCGTTGGTTTAGAAAATATGGAGGATGGGAATGGAGCGAAGCTCCAGCGGCTTTTTTAAAGTATGTTAATTTTGTGTATAAGGCCTTTGGAACTCAAGTGCAAACTTGGATTACTTTTAATGAGCCGATGGTCCATTTGGTTGGAGGATATATTGCAGGAGCGACACCTCCAGGCGACAAAAGAGAAATCTCTGGGATTTTATCGCCGCTCAAAGGACTGCTCAAATCACATGCTGCTGCTTACCATGAACTTCATCGCCTGGCTGCCGAAGAAGGGAAAACCATCCGAGTGGGTTTTGCCCATCACCTGCGGATTTTTGACCCCAACCACTCTTGGAGTTTATTAGACACATGGGCGGCAAATACGCTCGATCAAGCTTTTAATTGGTCTTTTGTAGAAGCCATCGAAACGGGAGTTTTAAAGTTCAATATCCCCTTTGTTCTTTCTGTCGAAGAAAAAATCGAAGGACTAGAGCACACACAGGATTTTATGGGAGTTAATTATTACACTCGAGATAGAGTAAAATTTCATTTCGATAGCAAACAGTGGTTCGAACTGGTGACAGAAAAAGACGCTCCAAAAACAGACATGGGGTGGGAAATTTATCCCAAAGGATTTTATAGAATTTTAAAAAAAGTTGGGGAAAAATTTCCTTCAAAGCCTATTTTAATTACAGAAAATGGATTGGCCGATGCTAAAGACGAGCAGAGAGAAAAATTTTTGAAAGATCACTTATTAGAACTCCACCGTGCGATACAAGAGGGAGTTCCAGTCGAAAACTATTGCTATTGGTCTTTGCTCGACAATTTCGAGTGGGTGGATGGTTTTGGGCCACGTTTTGGACTTTTTGAGGTCGACTATACCACCCAGATGCGCACATTGCGCAAAAGCGGAAAAGTGTTTTCACAAATGGCGAAAGACAACGGGTGGCCCAGCTGTTCATTATGAGGATGCACACGTGGTTTTTTTTATTTAGTCAGTTCAAAACGCTTCGCGTTTCAGAAAGTTCTCAATTTTGACTGCTTCTAGGTTTTGGGTTTGAAAAGCTTTAGAGCCCACAATATGGAGTGTTTTATGGGGAAACGTCTTGCGAACCCAGTCAAAATCGGACGGAAAATTTTGACCACTTTTTACCTCTATTAATTTTGGCTCGTCAGAAAGAGGATTTTCAACAAAATCTATTTCGTGCTCACTGGATCGCCAATAATATTGATCTTCTGGAAAATCCTCGTTAGCGATTGAGCTTCGGCGCCAGAGTTCCTGGGCCACTATCCATTCAAAAAAATAGCCTTTTTCTGCAGAAAAAACAGCGAGGATTTCATCCATTGATCTTGGTTTTTTGGGGTGAAATGACGCAGCAAACAAAAGGTTAATAAAATGATACTTTGCAGCTTTTTTTGGAATGGGTCTCCATTTATTCCCATCAATGGGATAGACCGTACTCAAACATCCAAGATCTTTTAGGAAATCGCAATAGCTTTGTGCAAGTGTATTGTTCGAAAGTCCTGCCTTTTCAGCAATGACACGAAGGCTTGTAGGGAGAGTAGCGTGTCTGAAAAGCGCATCAATGACAAACTTCAATGAGCTGGGGGACTTGCCTTGTCGTGTGAGCTCACCGTAGACCCAGTCTTTTGTAAGATCTGTCACATAGTCAGGCAAATAACCGTGGGCTAGGATTGCATTGATTGCAAGTGGCGACCCCCCACTGAAGCAGTACAGAGGGAGAATGAGATCCTTTTTTACTTTGTTTGAAAGTTTTTTGCAAAACTCCTCAAAGCAAATGGGCAAAAACCGATAGGAGGTTCTATTGAGTTTTCCTTTGCGTCCGGGAAGACGTTCGGTCGCCTTTCTTAGGTCGATTACCTGCGAACCCGTTGTGACAATAAGTACATCTCTTATTTCTCCCTGATCATATAACCTTTTTAAACTTTTTTCCCAGAAATCAATAGCAGTAATTTCATCAATAAATATTCTTTTGATCCTACTCTCTTTTTTAAATAAAGAGAGTATCTGTAGGATCGCCTCATAGAGGCTGCTTTCCTTCATTAAATCATCACCGTTCAAATAAAAGGCACTTTGAGGGCCAAACCGCTCTATCGTTTGTTTGAGCTGAGTTTCCAGCCACGTGCTCTTGCCAAATTGTCTCGCCCCACGAATTGCAATGATCCCTGACTCTTCAGGAAGAGTTGTTAAACCAAAATCAAAGTTAAACACCACAGAGGACTCATTGAGCTCTTCCAGTTTCGGGAAAAGGCCTTGGACATCGATTTTTCCTTCAAAAAACAGTTGGTTTCTAATCTGAGAGTCCATAGTGTTCAGATTATAACATGTCACACTGTTCAGATCAAGACATTTGATCCTGAAAAATATTCCACCTCACATTAAGGATATTGGGTGGGCTGTTTGAAAAAGCTGGGCCTTAGTCTAGGATAATTTTTCCATTCAAAAAATAAAATCGACCATCAAATTGAATGATGGGGACGAACTTTTTGTTGAGCCTACTGATGAGCTTGTGTAGGCGATTGTCTAAGTGATAAACATTGCAGTGGCTTGGCCATAGGACTTCGCAAAGCAGGGACTTCGAACATTTTTGGTGGATCAAACAGTTCAGAAGGAGGCCCTCTAAGCTTCTGGGCAGTATAGAAGTGCATTTTTTACTGATAGGGTCCTTAAAAATTCCGCTATTTTGATTCCAATAGTAATTTACTTCTAGCGGAGTTTTATTTCTCGTAAAATGCTTTTCAAATTTAAGTTTCCAATAAGGGACAACAATATCAAACCATTTTGGGTCCATTACATTTCCAAAAATCCGTGCTTCGAGATAAGCCAACGGAAATTTTACACGAGTGTCGATAGGGGAAATGACGTATTCGAAATATTGCTTAGCTACGTGAGAGTCTCCGAGGTCCATTGCGCAATCAGCGGCTTGTATGAGGGCCAGTTGATAATCCGATAAGAGCCCATTTAACCCTAAAGTTTTGACAGCTTTTTCTGCTTCGCAGAGTGCAGCATGGGGACGTCCAATTTCCTGAAAGAGATAGGATTTTTGGCGCAACACCAATCCTAATACTTTTTTCGAATGTTCTTGCTCGGCTTCGTTTTCTAGTTCTTTGAGCTCATGAAATGCGTATTCTTTGGGTTCAATGAGATTGGCATTGAGACGGCCGATAAAAAAATTATATTTAGATAAGAGGGCTTTATGGATGCGCCCTGCCTGGCGATAATGGGCCTCTGCTTGAGAAAAACAGAGGCTTCCTTGGCTGTGCTGTCCTATTTGAAAATGCAGTATTTATTAGAATCAAAGAGGGGTGATGCTTTGATATACGAGTTAGACAAAGATCTTCAAAATGACGATATGGGGGACCTTACAAGATCGCTTGATTTCAGAGTTTCGTTTAGAAAAAGTGGACTCGATTAAAAAAGCCAATGATTATCTCAATAATATATTTCTTGTCGAAACTTGGAAAAAGAAATTTACAATAAGGCCTCAA
>CAZBEI010000012.1:0-5018 GCA_964490895.1 uncultured Bdellovibrio sp.
TTGATGTTTTGACTTCGCAAGTAACTGAATTTTTCCAAAAGTCAATATCCTATCTAACCCAGCCTCTATCTTGTTGTGCTAAAACTTTGGGTATACTCTTGTTTTAGGCTTTTTCACCCTCTTCCGTCAAGAGGGAGCTTAGGTAGGGTCACTAAAAGTATGATTGTTTATTTTCCGCTTTTTATTATAGTAGCGATTACTGCTTTTTTTTGGGGCAGCAGCCTCTCTTTTTTTCCAGTTCCATGGCCGGATGATTCAGCATTCTTTCTCACTGGACTAGATTTCGTCAAATGGCCCCCACTTTATCGAATGCATGCGCAAGCTGCATTTGTCCCTACTTATGACATAGCCAATTTTAACACGATGCCTTTTCTACCATTCCTGATGGGGATCAGTCACGCATTAGGAATCACAGGGAGTCATGGAATTCGCATTTGGGGAATGCTGGCCTTTGCTCTTTGGGGTTTTTTACTTTTTTTATGGATGCAAAAAAGAGGATTGAAACTGTGGCTCAATGGGCTGATCACTTTGTGTGCTCTTTTTTCACCCTCTATTCGTTGGGGAGCGATGGTTGTTCGACCCGAAATTTGGGAAGGACTTTTTTGGTTGCTCATTCTTTTAGAGCTCGATGGGTTTTTTAAAAAACCTTGTGCTTGGAGACTTCCTCTTTTTTTAGCTGGTAGTGCCTACGTCCACTTTCAAGCCATTGTTTGGGTATTACCAACTGCGGTGGGGCTCTTTTTTTTAGAACGGAGGAAAATCTGGGGTGTTATTTGGAGAACAGCCATTCTTTTATCGCCCTGGTTTTTTTATGTTAGCATCCACTGGAATGTTTTTTGGATCCAAATGGCAACACAATTTGGGCGCTTAGCTATTCCAAATGATTACATCAAAGACGCCTATGGATTTTTTCATAATTTGTTTTTTTCCCTAGGAAACCCCATTCCATTGCCTAAATTTTTTAACCTCGGAAAGGTGATCACTTGGGCCGTTTTAGTCATTTCGTTTGTTGCTAACCTTTGGGCTAGCCTAAAGGTTCGAGAGAGTCGCCCCGTACGTCTTGCAGCGGGAATAGCACTGATAACGACTTTTCAACTTTGGGCGACAAAACCAGAGACTTGGTTTACTGTTTTAATTCACCTAAGTTTCTGGCCCATCATTGTACTGACACAGGGAAAAAAAATCGGTGTAATTCCTGCTCTGACAGCCCTATTGCTCATTCTAGAAATCGGCGTTGCTGTCGTGCAATTCAAAAAAACGGACCAAAACTATACCTGGGATCAATATACGGCATGGACCCAATGTATCGAAAAAAACTTGGGCACAAGAAAATCAGTGTGGCAACCCCACTGGCCAGATGCTTTAGTCGCATTGGCGACGCACTCTCCCGAAAGAGATTACACAAGGGCAGTAGACTTTCAAGGAATCACTCCGCTCATTGAAAACTACGTTCAAAAAGTAGAAGCCATCCTCCACAACCATCTTTTTGTTCCAACAGATGCTTTAGTTTCAGAAAATTACGAAGGACCCGCGCGCCCACAAGATCTTTTTTTTCTTACAGAGTACCCCTGGATGCCCTTTAAAAAATACTCTGTTCTTGAACTAGGTCACAATTGGGAAATGAAAATCTGTCACCGCGGACCATTCTGGGCTGCTCTTTCTTTAAAAAAGCAAAATGAGATCCAAAAATGGGTCCAATAAAACTTAAATCCTGGGTGTGGATTGCGATTATTTTTAGAACCCTTGCTGCAGCCACTCAACTCAGTCCGCATCACCCAGACGAATGGTTTCAAACGGTAGAGTTTGGAAACTATATCGCCTTTGGTTTTTTAGGACACACACAAGAAGTTATCCTCCATTTGAGAAACTTAACATGGCCTGCCCTTTTAGCTGTGATCCTAAAAATTGCGAATGGAATCAACCCAGACAGTCTTTTTTTAAAAATTTATTCTGTAAAATTTTTTACAGGAATTTTAGATCTAGGAATTCTATGGGGGGTGTATCAACACCTTCAGAAATGGCCTTCTGCTTGGAAACAAGCCATGCTGGCTCTTTTAATCCTCCCTTATTTTACTCTTGCCGAGTCGGTGAGACCCAGCCAAGAACACCTCTCTGCAATTTCCTGTTGGCTTGCCCTAGGACTTCTCCCTCATCCACTCTGGGCTGGAGTTTTTACTGTTTTGACAGCTGCTTTTAGATATCCATCTGGACTTTTTAGCCTCGGACTCCTGTGTGCTCTCCTTCTACAAAAGAGAGATCAATTTTATTATAAGAAATTTTTTATCGGAATGTTGGTTGGAGTTTTTTTGGGCAGCGTGACAGATTGGATCCTCTATGGTAGGCCGTGGGAAAGCCTTTGGATGTATCTTCAATTTAATGTTTTTACCGGAATTTCAAGCCAAAATTTTGGCTCACAAAGCGCAATCAAGGAGTATGGTGCCTATTTTAGAAGTTACTTCGGCGGAATTTTTATGCCTTTGGGACTCGTCTCTTTTGTCTTTGTTCCCATTGGCGTGATGCATGGCTTACGCAAAACTCAACCTTGGGCTTTTGCATGTCTCTTTTACATAGTGGGACATTTGCTCATCCCTCACAAAGAATCTCGTTTTATGGCACCTTTGCTCAGCTTTTTCCTTTTTTCTTTTTTACAAGGAGTTTTGATTGTTAAAAAATACTTTTCCAAAACGATACAAAGATTTTCTTACCTTTGTATTGTTTCTGTTTTTTTACTCAACTTCCCCTTTCTCATGAGAGCGCTATGGGGAGAAACATGGAGAGTCACTTCGAACTACTTTGAAGTCAGTCAATACCTCAAAACTTATCCAGTCTGCGCAGTAATCAGTGTGCGAAAACCTTTCAGTTCTCTCATGATTCCAAATCTCGCTTTTGGATACTATCCAGCTCCCTCTCATGAACCCTCCAGTCAATACCTTGCGTCGCGGCCACTGATTTGGATTGAAAAAAAACCTGAATATTTTGGAGATATCTTGCTCCAAGTCTATCAACCCGAAGAATTTTTTGGAAAAAAATGCAAGCTATTGAATTCTGGTCCCTTGAAATTTCTTTCTGAATCTCAAAAAATTTTTTGGATTGAAAAAAATTGGATTAGTGCTCCTTGGTACCTATGTCCATTTTCAATTTTAGACGGATTTCAAAAACAAGAACAAAGGCAAATTATTTCAAAAAAAATATACGCCATAAAAAAACTCCCATCTTTGGGAGGGGGCATTTCTGAATTTTATAAAGCCACACAAGAGGGACTTGCTCCTTCTTTTTTGAAAACCCAAGACGTCACATTGGGAGACTGGTAAAGAATATAACGCCCGCTTGGGGACTGAGAGATTTTAAGCCAGCCCGTTTGGATTATTTTTTCCTCTAATTTTTTTTGCAAAGGATGACTGAGGTCCAGAAGATAACGACTGGCACTGAGTGTTTCTTCTGGCAAAACCAAAGACCGGAGTTCGGGCTGATTAGAAACTTGTGCTAAAAGAGAAAGTTCAGCAGTTAAAATACCTTTGGCAGTCGGAATATTGCCTAAATAAAGGGAATCTTTGACTTGTGTGAATGATGGCCAATACTGACTGATTTGTCTGCCCGGCCATCTGCCAGAACTCGCTAGGGCAATGAGCAGAGCGACTAAGATCTGTTTTAAGGATGTTTTTTGGGCCAAGCTGATCCAAATTCCAAAAAAAAGAAATGGAAAAATAATAAGATCATAGTGAAAATTGAGAGATCGCTGTGTCTCCGCTCCAGAAAAAACATTCATAGCGACTCCTGGAATGACAGGCAAAAGCCATACCCAAGCTCTCATTATAAAAGAGACAAAGGGCAGCAATAACAAGAGCAAGTATTTAAGACTTTGGATTTTAAAAAAATGTTCCGCCAGTAACCTTCCCCATGCAGCTGGAGAAGTTAAAAGAGTGATGAGCACTTCTGCTGGAGTCTTTCCAAATTCTTTGAACCTCACTACAATGGGATGAGAGACGTTTGCTCTATCACTAAAAAGTGGGATCAGCCATTTAAACTCAACGACCATAATAAAAACAGAAATACAGATTACAAACAACGTCAGTGTCTGCTTTTCTTTTTGAGTAAAATGGAATGATTTTTCGAAAAAAATAGGAAACCCTATAAAAGGTACAACAATAGCCAAATTTTCTTTGCTTAGCAGTGCACAAATAATGCATGCAACAAAAACCGCTTTCCTATGGCAAAATAAGGCTAAAAGAGAACCACTCAGAAAAAAGAAAGCTAAATCATCCTCTCTAAAATCCCAAGAAATAGAATTCCTATAACTTCGAAAACAAAAGAGAATAAAAAAGGAAAAAAACCAGAGCTCTTTTTTATTTTTGAGTGGTCCATAGACATGAGCTAGCACAAGTGGAAACGCCAAAATAATCACTTGCAATAAAAAAATAAAAAAATCATGGAAAGGTAAATTTTTGAGAAAGCTTGTGAGCGGAGCAAGTAAAAAAAGTGAAAAAGCCATGTGTTCACCAAAATAGCTCCCACCGTCGCAGAGATCGCAAGTGAGAGCTCTGGGTGCAAAAGGATTAAAAAGAGATTGATGTAAAAAGGTCAAATCAAAGGCATGGGTCTGGAAACTCAAATGTCTCAAACAATGGGCAATCCAAAGACTGGAAAAAATCCACAAACAAAGGAAGAAAGTTGCCTTCTCAGAGCGACCTTTCGTCGAAATCCATTCGAAAAACTTGAACCCCTTTTCCAGAAAAAATTTTTTATTTTTTTTATGAACTAAAGTGACAACAATAAACATCAAAACCCAAAAGTCCAGGGATAAAATCTCTAACTTCATTTTTCCAATTTGGACTGTGGTTCCACCGGTAATCCATGCTAACGCACATATAAAAAGAATGACGAAATTAAGACCCACCTTCTAAAACCTCGTCTACCAGATATAGAGGACGGCGCTTGGACTCTTCGAAAGTGCGTCCCACATACTCTCCAAGCACTCCAATAGAAAAAAGCTGAACTCCACCTAAAAATAAAATGGCAAT
>CAZBEI010000013.1:0-26627 GCA_964490895.1 uncultured Bdellovibrio sp.
AATGTTTCTTGACTCACCAGAATTCTCCCAATTGATCTTTTCATCCATGGATACCCCCTCCTTGGAATCTAGATGAAACTGATCAAGAACGAGACACTTTGGCTGAGCCTTTACAGGAGACATTTTGGCTGGCCCCTCACAAACACTCAAAACAAGCCAATACTTAAGACAAAGGGGCACACTTTTGGATCATTCTAAAAAAGGGCAAAAAAATTAAATAGAGATAGATATCAACAAGTTAGAGTGATTTTAGCTGGTTTTTAAACCGAGCCTACAAAATGAGGCTGAACAGTCACAAGGATTTTAACTTTTTTTCTTTTAAGGCTATTCAGCTTTTAATGAACCCATTTTTCGAGCAAATTGGATCAGCACTTGAGCTTCCTTGGCGAGTAAATTTTCATGAACGCGCTTTATCTTCTCCAGGATTTGAACTGCTTTAACATAGTTTTTTTGGAATAAAAAAAGCTTGCCCTGAAAAATAAGAAGCTCAGGGTTTTCGAGATGAGTTTGTAAAGATTTTTCTAGAATATCAATCGACCATTCATTGTAAAGCCGCGCCAAGAGGAGGGAACGCTTTGGATTTAGAGGAGAGATTGTGTGTGCTTCCAACAAGAGCTTGTGAGCTTGTTTGAAATCTCCTTTTTTAAGGTTGCAATCGCCCAATAAAGAAAGAGCGGGTAAGTGTTTTGGATCTAAAATTAAAGCTTCCAGCAAGTGTTTTTCAGCATTTTTATAATCTGACTTATGTAACAAGTAAAGGGCAAAGTGATAGTGAGTTTTGACACTATTTGGATATAATTTCAAAGAAAACTAATATAGTTTTTCAGATTGGAGATATTTTTTTTCTCGAAAAGCAAGCTGTGCTTCAAATAAAACAAAATCCTCATCTGTTTTTTCAGCTTCTTTTTTATGATATTTTTCGAACTGTAACTTTATATCTTTAGCCGTAAAAGGCTTCGAAAGGATTGCATCCACCTCCAACTCTTGTGCAATGGCCTGTAGGGATACATTCTCTTCTGGAATCGCTAAAATGAAATAAGTATAATGACGGTTCTTATTGCGGATATATTCAATGAGTTCAAAAGCACTTCCGTCGTTGAGCTCAAACTCAGTGATGACAATGCTAACCCTGTGTTCTTCTAAAACTCTTTTAGAGGTTGCAATGTTGACTCCATAATGAGTCCGATAATGACCCAGATAGTCACCCAAACTCCGAATGTATTGATCCATCAAATCTTTCGTTAGAATTTGTGTGCCAACATTCAGAATGCTGATCACATTGCCTGGCTCTGTTTTTGTGCTCATTTTTTTTACCTCTAAATTTTCTCAGGCCTTCAGGACTTGGGCTGCCAAAGAAGTCATGCTCGTCCTTTATTTTTTAGAACAATTTTACAGTCCCTAATCTTCATAAACATCCTTACGGTGTTTAATAAACACAATGGTAACAAGCTGGATTTTTTTGTCTACACGATACACGATTCGGTAGTCTCCCACACGGATCCTACGATGCCCTATAAAGCTGTATCTCAAGGGCTTTCCAAGCCCAATGGGCTCAATAGTCAAGCGTGTTTCGATCGCCCTTTTGATGAGCTCCCTCATTAATTTTGGAAGAGCAGGAATGTCCTCTTCGACAACACGATTAAGATAGACAATAGTAAATAAACTACTTCCAGGCTTTGTCATGGCTGATGGTTTTTTTTGAATGAGCTTCTCGTTTCATTGCCATTTCGGACAAAAGCAAATCTTCGTGCTTTTCGAGAGCATCCTCCATGAGTTCTTTTGCAACAACAGACATAGATTTGCCTTCTTGTTTCGCTATTTTTTCGATCATTTCATAAAGTTTATTGCCTAAAACGACATTTAATCTTGGATTTTTTGTTGGCATTATTTACCTTTTTAAATCAGTGTATCACTAGTGGGCCACCTTGGTCAAGGGTGAACATTCGGACACCACTCGCTGACACACTCACTTTTTCCCCTATATTTTTAAACTCACATCAGCTAGCATGACCCGGAAAATGGCTCCATCTGTTCTCGATAGAAATCTGATCTTCGTGTGTGGCAAGGGAGGGGTTGGAAAAACCTCAGTCTCTCAAGCCATCGCGCTCACTCTATCGAAAAAGGGCCGAAAAACCCTGTGGGCAGGTTTCGAAGATCCCCTTGCTCCCCCTGGAGAACTCAAACAACTCTCGCCCACGCTTTGGCACTTAAACTGCGAAGCCATTCGTGCCTTTGACGAATACATCGGTTTAAAAATAAAGATCCCAGCTCTCACCAAACTTTTTTTATCCAACAAACTGATCCGTTATCTCTCTCAAGCAGCTCCCGGGATCCGTGACCTCGTACTTTTAGGGAAAATCTGGTTTGAAAGAAACAACTACGACCATTTGGTTTTAGACCTCCCCTCTACTGGATATGGGCTGGCCTTGTTTCAGGGGACCAAAAACTTTTCAGAACTGTTTAAGTCAGGCCCCACTCACAAAGATGCAGTCATGATGCTTCGAACCTTTGGGTCACCCGCAGAGACAGGCTTCCTTATTTTAGCCCTGCCTGAGGAAATGCCACTTCGAGAAGCGCTCGACTTAAACCGCTATTTATTAAAATTATTTCCTGATAACCAAGCGACTTTTTTAGCCAATCGACTTTTTCCAAAAACGTTTCAAAAAAACCAGGAAGGCATGAGCCACCCGAGTTCGTGGAACCCCCCATTTGCAAACTCCGAACTAGACTATGCCCACAAACGCGCGCTCTTAGAAAACCACAATCTCGAAATTTGGAGAAATGAGAATATTAATTTTAGCGAGCTTCGATTTCACACCTCTACACCCCTGGTCGAAGCCCTTTCGCAAGAGCTCCCTAAAGAACTCCAAGAAAAGACTCACCTGTGATCGGCACCAGAAAAATCCTCATCACCTGTGGCGTGGGCGGAGTCGGAAAAACAACCCTGAGCGCAGCCCTCGGGCTCGCATCTGCACTAGAAGGCAAAAAAACCATTGTCATTACCATGGATCCAGCCAAACGCCTGGCCCAATCCCTTGGACTGAAAGACTTAGGGGATGACCCCACCGACCTCACTCCTCTTCTCAAAAAAAACTTCTCCACACATCCCATTGGCAGTTTACACGCCCTGATGCCAAACACTCGCTTGACATTTGAGGCATTTTTACTGGAACTCACTCACAATCCCACTCTTGCGCGAGCGCTCATCAAAAATCCAATTTTTCAAATTTTTACTCAAGAGTTTTCTGGAACAAACGAATACATGGCTATAGAAAAACTTTTTTCTATTTACTCTCTCAATACCTACGACTGCATTATTTTGGACACACCGCCGAGTCGAAACACTTTGGCGTTTCTCAACGCCCCTGAGCTTTTATCTCGTTTCTTTGACGAAAAAGTCATCCGTTATTTAGTCCTGCCCACCCATAAGATCCTCTCCATAGGGGTGAAAAAAACTCTCGCCATTTTAGAAAATCTCACAGGCAGTGGTTTTATGACCCATCTTTTTGATTTTGCTTCGGGACTTTTTGAGATCCGTGTCGCGTTTCAAGCTAATCTCAAAAAAATCACAGCGCTTTTGGAGTCTGAGCAGACAGGCTTTTGGCTGGTGACCACTCCAAACACAGAGTTGACCTCAGAGATGAATCATTTTGTTCAATTATTACAAGAACATAAGCTTAATTTTGAGGGTATTGCCTTAAATCGTTCTCTAAGTTATCTCAAGGAGATCACAACAACCGAAGGGGCAGATCAAAATACAATGGCAGCTCTTGAGATCATTCGCCTTTTAAAAGAAAGAGAAAAAAAGATAGTGAGTGAAATTGAACTTTCTCTACGCCCTAAAAAACTTTTTAAACTTCCAGAGCTGGTCAGAGACGTGCATTCACTTGAGGATTTATACCATGTGGCGATGGCCCTTAAGCATTAAGGCTTTTATTTTAGGAGTGCTTTGTTTCATCCCTTTTGCTCTTTCAGAGACCAAAACACTTCATACGAGCATTGGACCCACATCACAAGAAGAACAAGAATTTCTTTGGAAAGAAGGTGAACAGGCTTTCGAAAAAGGAGACTTTAAGGGTGCCCTCCGCCCCCTAGAAAGACTCATCCATCGTTACACTGCCTCTCCTAACCATCTTAAAGCCCATTTGCTACTCGGAAAATCTTACCTTCGTACCCATATGGCCCTTCAGGCCATATCGCCTCTCAAATTTTATGTCGAAGCAACGGGCAGGACCGAAGGAGGGCTCCGTTCCAGGCTTTTACTTTCCCAAGCCTATTTGGAATCAGGAAAGACACACCAAGCTCTTTTGTCCGCGCAAGAAGTTTTAAAAACAACTCGCCCCCCATCACAAGACATATGGCCAAAAGATATATGGCCAAAAGATATATGGATCGAAGGCCTTCTCCAAAAATCTCTAGCTCAAATTAAACTGGGTCAAGATCCCCAAGCTCTTTTAGTTTTGGATCTTGCAAAAACAAAGCTCATTGAACAAGAAGGACTAAACCCACTCAAAGGCAAGGCCTCATGGATAGAGCTCCTCCTCAAAACCAGAGCCTGTGCTCGCTTGGCCAACAAAAATATCCCTCTGCAAGAAGGACAAGTGAGAGACCAACTGGAGCGCCGTGGAATTTGCTTAACAGAAGCCTTGATTTTATTTTTAGGTGTTTTGCAAAGCCTTGAAACAAACTTAGCAGACTCCGCCACCCAAGAGATTCTGCAATCCTTCAAAAACTACTCGCAGGTATGCACCCACCCTCCAGGTCCTCCCGGCCGAAGGACTCCTAAACAACTCAAAACCTACCACCTTGAGCTTCAGGAAATTTTAGCCAAAGACTGCAAATTAAAACACCAAAAAGCCTTCGAGCTTTTAAGCTCATTAAAAAACCAAGTCCCGCCAGCGATGCAATCTCACATAGAAACAGTTTTAAAAGGGACGGGCACGTGAAATTAAAACCCTATTTAGCCAAGCAAATTCAAAAAAATATCCATAAAATATGGGATTGGAACTTATCTTACAACAAACTGGCTCCTCCTCCTTTTTATTGCTCTGTGGACTTGAGAGACTCTGAGTACAAGATTGCCCCGGTAGATTGCAATTTGTACCCTGCTGGATTTAATAATATTTGCCCCGAAGACCTACGCCTTGCCCCTGCTCTTCTCAGAACTCAAATCGAAGCCATTTGTCTGAGAGGAAACTTCGAACTCCCTCGAAAAATACTCATCTTGCCAGAATCTCACACCTCTAATTCTTATTACATAGAAAATATTTATACTTTGAATCTCATTTTAACCCAGGCGGGCTTCGAGACCACTTTGGGATGGTATTACTCTCCCACGACACAAGACGAATCCGTTCAAGAAATGCACCATGGAACTGAGTGTGACGAAATCTTACTCACCTCTTTTACACAAAAAGAACTCAAAGCTCATCCCATCCAAATCAAAGAGAGAGTTTTATCCGCGGGTGGTTTTGTTCCAGACATGATTTTGCTCAACAACGATTTTTCGAGCGGCTATCCAAAAATCCTAGACTCCATCCAACAACCCATTTTGCCGAGCCATATCTTAGGTTGGCATTCTCGAAAAAAAAGCTCCCACTTTAAATACTACAACCAGCTGGCCAAGGAGTTTGCCACCCTCATAGACATCGATCCCTGGCATATTCAAATAGAAACGCAAGAAGTCGGTCCCGTAAACTTTAACGAAGAAAAAGGGGTTGACCAAGTCGCAACAGCCACAAAAAAAGTTCTCGAAGGTTTAAATCAGGCTTACCGCGAACATCAAGTGGAACAAAAACCTTTTGTCTACGTAAAAAACAACCAAGGGACCTATGGGATGGGGATTATAGTTATTCACTCAGAAGAGGAACTCTCAAAATTGAACCGTCGCTCTAAAAATAAAATGAGTGTTGGAAAAAACCACCTCCCCATAGAGAGCGTGATTGTTCAAGAGGGGATCCCCACGAACACCATCATCAACCGAGTCACTGCCGAACCCGTCATCTATCTTTTTGGAAGTGAGCTAGTAGGCGGATTTTTACGAACGAATGAAAAGAAAAATAGAGAAGAAAATTTAAACTCACAGGGGATGGTATTTAAAAAACTCTGCATGTCTGATTTAAAATGCCTTTCGCAAATTGGGGACACCTGTGAGACTCTCTCAAACGAAAAAGAACGAATCCCTGTTTTAGAATTGGTCTATGGCTCCATCGCGAGGATTTCTGCTCTTGCCACGGGCCTTGAACTCAAGGAAAAATCATGATCTACGAAAATGTTCTCAAAACTATCGGAAACACACCCATTGTAAAACTCAACCGGGTGGTCCCTTTTTCTCCCACTTCTTTTTACGCTAAATTAGAATTCATGAACCCAGGGGGCTCGATCAAAGACCGCATTGGTTGGTGGATGATCGAAGATGCTGAAAAAAAAGGTACCCTCAAACCGGGGGGTACCATTGTCGAAGGAACCAGCGGAAATACTGGAATTGGTCTGGCTATTGCTGCTGCCATCAAAGGGTATCAGTGCACTTTTGTTTTACCTGATAAAATGTCCTTAGAAAAAATTAAAAGCTTGCGCGCTTTTGGCGCAAAAGTAGTAGTCACTCCGACTGCCGTCACCCCAGAGGACCCCCGAAGTTATTATCAAGTGGCGAGGCGCCTGGCTCGCGAAACACCCAATGCTCTTTATATCAATCAATATGACAACCTCTCCAATCGAGAGTGCCACTGTCAAACCACGGGGCCGGAAATTTTAAAACAAATGCCCGATGTGGATGTCATCGTGGGAGGACTTGGCACTGGTGGCACAATGTGTGGGGTGGGACGTTTTTTTAAAGAAAAAAAACCCGCAGTCAAAATCATCGCGGTAGATCCCATAGGCTCTATTGTCTACGATTACTTTAAAACTGGGAAACTTCAAACGGCACCAAAAACCTATAAAATGGAAGGCATTGGAGAAGATTTTATCCCGAAAAACTATGACCTCTCTGTCATCGACGACATTGTACAAGTCGAGGACAGAGAATCTTTTCTTATCACCCGAGATTGCCTCACCAAAGAGGGAATCTATGCCGGGGTCTCAAGCGGTGCAGCTCTCATGGGTGCCCTAAAATGGGTCAAAACACAGGGACAAGCTACAAGCGGAAAAAAAGTGCTCATTATTTTCCCGGACAGTGGAAACCGCTACCTCTCCAAAGTCTTTGATGACGACTGGATGAGAGAGGCAGGATTTTTAGACAAGCCCTCTTTAGGAAATGTCTCTGATCTTTTGACAGGAAAAATAAAAATCATCATGAGCAAACAGACGGACAAAGTCTCCCAAGTGATCGAACTCATGAAGGATAAAGGAGTGAGTCAAATACCAGTCACTGATGATGCAGGATGGATTAAGGGAATAGTCACAGAATCTCATCTGCTCAACGCTCTCTACGAAGGGAAAGCTACACCGAGTCACACGATAGAATCTTTGGTCGATGCATCTATTGAGTTTGTCACCCCAGACGACCCGATCGAAAAAGTTTCGAAGCTCGTGGCCCAAGGAAAAATTCCACTCGTCCACAATCCGATGCAACCCGGAGAACTCTTGGGCATCGTTACAAAAATTGATTTACTGACTTATTTAGGACATCGCATCTAAAGAAAAATATCCGCTTTACAAAGCCTGTTTTAGATCATCAGCTAAGTCCTTCGCGTCTTCTATCCCTACGCTCATGCGGATGAGGTTATCTAAGATTCCTAGATTTTTTCTGGTTTCAAGAGGAATGCTCGCGTGAGTCATAATCGCAGGGTGCTCAATGAGGGACTCCACTCCACCTAGGCTTTCTGCAAGGGTGAATACTTTGAGCTTTTCTAAGAAATTTCGAGATTCTTCAAGTCCTCCTTTTATTAGAAAAGTAACCATCCCACCAAAACCCGTCATTTGCTTCTTTGCGATTTCATGTTGAGGGTGAGAGCGGAGTCCTGGGTAAATCACTTTTTCAATCTTAGGATGGGACTCTAAAAATTTAGCAATTTCTAAAGCATTAGAAGCATGCTTTTCCATTCGTACCGCAAGAGTTTTCAGGCCTCGTAGTACCAGAAAACAGTCCATAGGACCTGGAATCGCACCCACCGCATTTTGAAAAAATTTTAATTCTTCATAGAGTGTTTTATTATTTGTAGCTAAAACACCTCCGACCACATCACTGTGTCCATTCATGTATTTTGTAACACTGTGGACGACAATATCGACGCCTAAGCAGAGTGGTTTCTGAAAGTATGGGCTCATGAAAGTATTGTCCAAAGCTGTAAGAACACCATGATTTTTTGAGACTTTTGTGAGTGCCGCAATGTCAAAAATTTTTAACATTGGATTCGTTGGGGTTTCAATCCAAAGAAGCTGAGTATTGGGACGAATCGCATTTTCAACTTTTCCAATATCCGAAAGATCCATGAAGGTAAAATCAAAACCCAGTTTTCTATAAACTTTATCAAAAATTCGAAATGTACCTCCATAGACGTCGTCACTGCAGATCACATGGTCACCTGGTTTTAATGTGTGCAAAACTGCATCAATGGCAGCGAGTCCTGATGAGAAAGCAAGAGCGTGTTTTCCATCTTCAAGAGCTGCAATGCAATTTTGATAGGCCGTTCTTGTGGGATTGTCAGACCGAGAATACTCATAGCCCTGATGCCTTCCAGGAGAAGACTGAGCAAAAGTGCTGGTTTGGTAAATGGGTGTCATCACTGCTCCGGTTTGAGGATCTGGAGCCTGTCCTGCATGAATGGCCAAAGTTGAAAACCCTAGTTTCTCATGTTGCATTTTTCTACTCTCCCCATTTTTTTGAGCATTTTTTTCTAATACACTGTAACAGAAATTATTTGGCTTATTTAAAATATTTTTTAGTCCCTCTTTTTAGTCCCTCTGGGGTGGCGGGTGGGCTAAAACTCCCACTCGCTTAAGCGACCCGCAACAAGTGTTGTTCCACATCTATGACGAGAACTGAGCAGTCTTGCTCTGGGAGTGCCTCTGGATAGGGCAGTTGCGATTTGATATGAAAGACAAACTCATTGAGAACGTCCTTGGCATCTCGATTGCGCAAGCGGTCTAACATTTCTATCGCTTTTTCAGAGCCCCCAACCCCGTCTACAAAGCCATCAGAACAAATCACTAGCCGGTCATGGGGATCCAAATAGACTTCTGACTCTGAAGTCAAAAAAATAGGATTCTGTTTTTTTATTTCGTCTCCGTGTTTGGGCAAAATTCTAAACTTCCCTCCGATGGGAGCATGAAAAACAAAGCTTTTTCCAAAATGCGTGTATCGCAATCTTAAATTTTCTCTAGAAATTACTGCGAAAAATAGAGACAAAGAATCTTTTTCTCCCAATGTAGACAAAAGCTCTTGATAAACTTTTTGCACCGTCGACAAAGTGGAGCGAGTTTCGTCTAAGGACAGTTTTAGAGTCACTCGAATGAGCGCCGACAAAACGGCACTAGAAAGTCCATAGGTCGAAGAGTCAGACAAAAGCAGTGCCACTTGGTCCAAATCTTTTGACTCTCCTAAATCAAAAAAATCCCCTCCCGCTTTCATCCCTGCCAAATAACGACTGGTCATTTTAAAGCCTCGAATTTCTGGAAACCGACTGGGCAATCTCTCTTTTTGGAGACTTTCCGCGAGCTTTAAATCTTTCTTGAGTTCTTCTACTAATTGGGCAAAAGAGGTATTGACCTGAGAAACCTCATCCCATTTTAAAATTTGTTGATACCTTGAAATTTTAGAAAACAACTCTAAGACTCGAAAGGGATAAACTAAAAGGCCATCTGCCCTTCCCTCCTGAATCAACGAAGGATACTCGTCTCCTTCCTGAACCACTAAAAAAACTGCTTTCTTTTTATGGCTGATCCCGTCTAGAAAGTTTTCTAAATTTTCTAAACGAACATCCACAAAAAGGAGCTGAGTCAAAACTTCATCATGAGGGATTAGAGAAATATCGGGGTTGAGGTCCAGAATTTTTTTTAGATCCTTCGTCCACTGAGATTTTTTTTCTTGGCTGACCACAGAAACATTTAATTTCATCTTTAGAATGCCCTAATTTGATAATGCAACAAATAGCGAGTATCTTTCAATGCGTGATACGAAGCACCCGCCTCTTCGCTGTACAAGCTTAAACCAAACTCTGCAGTCTTACGACGCATTCCAACTCCCCCACAAGGATAGCCACTTCGCCAACCTCCCCGCAAGAAAAACTTCTCTCTAAAATTAAACTCAAGTCCAAGGGAGATTCGGCCTAAAATACTCATCCCCGATCGATTGGATAAGTCTCGATACTCTATTGCAAAGTTGGACGAAGATCCACCTCCCATTTTTGGCGAGAGGCTAAAAGCAGCGTCATAGCTGGTCAATTCTGGATCTGGCACTCCGCTTTTATTTTTAGCTAACTTCAGGAGCGAAAAACTTCCAAATTTAACACCCAATAAGTTCCGTGCAACAAAAGTAAGAGAAGGGAGATTTTGAACAGGCAAACTAAATGCAACGCCTAGGTTGTGAGAAATGCCAGAACCCTCAGCCAATCCCTGATTGTAGCCTAGGGGATCCGTGGTTGATGGAACTGTAATATCTCCAACTTCCTCGTTGACCCACTGAAAGCTATACCCCAACCGAATCACTCCACCAGCCAACCGGACTCCTGCACCAAAAGTTGGGATAAAAGAAATGCGAGTCCGATAGTGAATATTGCTCCCATCAGTACTCTGAGCTGCAAATTCGTCAGAAAATAAAATCCCAAAAGCAAAACCTCTGGCGGCAAAATTTGGAAAGATTGCTCCACCCATACCTGGAAACGCAGGAGACTTTGCAATCACTCGATCCGCATATTTGCTTAGACTCGTCACTTTATAGAAGTTTCGATCTAATATTTTAATGTAATCCGAATTGGCCATGATTTGAAAATTAAAAGGCTCAAATTGGAAATACCGAATACGTCCCAAACCTGCTGGATTATAAAAAAGCCCCCCTGCCCCATCATCCACCAAAGAAATGATGGCATCCCCCATCGCCGCACCGCGCGCAGAAGTATATCGAGAGCCTGGAACTAAGTCTTGTCTGGCCCATGAAATTTTATAAACAACTAAAGTTGATACAAAAATACAAAGAAATCCAAGCCATTTCCACCCCTTCATACTCTTCAATATCGGCTGCGCATGATAAAAGAATAAATACCTTTGAAAAAAAGGTCCCCAATAATATACTTAAACAATACACTATTTGGCATGTTTCAGAGATTGTTTAGTTTTTAGTCACCTTTTGCCGAGGAGTGAACCAAGGAATCGATTTGATGACCGATTTTATTCTCCCCAGTTGGGCCAGAGCCGTCATTGATACTTTACTGAGAGCTTTGCGTGAGAGGGATCCGTACACTTATGGCCATTGCCTGAGAGTGTCCAGAAACTCAAAGCTATTGGCAAAAGCGGCGGGGCTTTCTGAGCAAGACCTGCAGATTGTAGAGCTTGCAAGTATTTTTCATGACCTTGGGAAACTTGGAATTCCGGATGAGATTTTACTCAAACCTGGGAGACTCACTCAAAAAGAAGAGGCCATCATGAGAACCCACCCTGTGAGAAGCCAAGAAATTTTAATGCCTCTAACCCACATCCCTCTTTTTAAAACAATATTACCAGGCATACGCTCGCACCATGAACGAATCGATGGAAGAGGCTACCCAGACGGAATTCAGGGATCGACGATCCCACTCGTGGCAAGAATCATGCTCATTGCAGATACCTTTGATGCCATGACGACCAATCGTCCCTATCGAAAAGCCATGGCTGCAGAGATTGCATACAAAGAACTCAAACTCTTTGCAGGGCGTCAGTTTGACGAACACTTAGTCGATGTATTTTTAAAGGCACACCCAAAATGGGGGCGACTCGAGGAAGAAATCACGGAAGAGTTTGTCACCCTCAACTTCCGAAAAGCAGCATAGTTAACAATAATTAACTAATGACCCATTGCGCCATACTGTACTCTTCGGATATACTTGAATTAATTGCTATACTTTAGCGTTTTTTAGGGGGTGGTATGGGGGTTTATTCAATTCGGAAATTTGTAATCTTTTTTATTTTATTTCCAGCATGCTCACAACAGTTTGAACTTTCATTGCAAAAGCAAATCACAGACAGCAGCAGTTCAAATCCTACAGGCACGCAAAACAATAAAAATGAACCGGGCGAAGGTTTCGTATGGGTTGGCCTTGGTAGCGATCCAAACTGGGACACAGACACTAACTGGTCCGGAGGGCGTCCGCCGGGGCCTAAAGATACTGCCATCTTTGACCCAAAGGCTTGCAGTATAAACTGTTCTCCAGAAATCAAAAAGTCCACTCATGTCCAGGGGATCACCCTAAAATCAGGTTACACAGGAACTATTAATCAAAACCAAAATGTTTCAGTCACTCTGGGTTCTGACCACACCTGGACCTATAGACAAGAAGGAGGTACTTATAAACGAGGCTCCTCAATAATCAAAATAATTCCAGGCCAAAAATTTATTTTACAAAATGGACCCCGATTGATTTTTACTGACGAAACCGGACAAGTGGTTGGGTATATAGGCTTTACGAGTGATCACGGACTCACTATCTTCTCACGCGAATTCGAAGATGCCCTCCGAAACTATGACGCCTACTCTCTTAACTTTAGACCCCTTGTAATTGACGGTGGCCTTGAGCAAAAATCTTACCTCATGGAAACTTTTGTCAGCATCAAGGAAGATAAAAACAAAGTCTACTTGCCTGGATTTTGTATTGGAAAAGCACTTTTCTTTTGGGCGCCCTCAGGGCGAAACCCCGCATCGGGGTGTGGCGTCAATGATTCAAAAGTTTTGGGAGGCCTCACTGTTATCAATTATTAGAAACACGCGTCACAATGGGCATTAAATTTTTTAGTTCGTATTTAAAATCTTCCAGCTCTTTGCCCTTCCACTGCCTTAAGATGGGATCATTGATATTGTCCGGTTTTTTAAAATTGTTTGCAATATTGGTCGCTAGACAAATCAAAGAACTCAGCTGAAATGTCCCTTTCCTGCCAGGTCCAGCCCTCAGCAACACAGTGTGATGATGATATAAAATAGCCTTTTGGATCGGTTTAAAGAGTCGAAAATAATGACAAGCAACACTCCCCAAAAGAGCATGGTTAATTCCAAATTTTTGCTGTTCAGCAAAATGACGAAGCGCTCGTGACAATCCCTTTTTAGAAACAATTTCATTAAATTGAAAATATTCAGGCTCTATAATTGCAAAAATAATTTTACCAATATCATGGATTAAACAAGCGCTAAAAAAATACTTACTGTACGAAAGGTCCTTAATGGATTTCACCAACTCTAAACCAATCTGGGCCGTCTTAAATCCATGACTATAAACAGTATCTATATATTCAAGCGTTTTTTTCTTGTCCTTCGAATAATCAGTGGCAATGAGGGCCAAAACGTCAAACATCAAGCCTGCAGCATAACCGATATCCGAATACTCATATCGAATCGACATCAAATACTCTTCTGTTTTTAGAGCATAGCGAATTACTTCGGAGGGAGAAATTTTTAGGTTCCCTTCTTTGTCTAACTCGGGATGCACTTCTTTTACCATTCTTAATACCTGCAGAGATGAAATTAAATCTCTCGAGTTTTGCATTCCAAGCAAGATCACTGCTGCGTCTAGACTCGGGAGTTCTTCTCGCATCCCTTTGCTTTCAATGACTTTGAGAAAATAATATTGATAATAGGGATTTGCTTTTAAAAAATCAGCTACCTTTTCAGCTGTCACATCAATATTTGAAAAAGCTTTCAAAATTTCATAACTCACATTAGGGAGATAAATTTTAGGAACAATTTCTTTTAAAAATTTTTTAAAAAGCGGCGGAGCCTTGACACTTTTTAAACTCAAAGGAACCAGGATCTTTTCTTCTGCCTTCATTACTACAGTTTAAACCGGGTTTCTTATTTTAGAATGTAACGCCGCATTATTTTTGATTAAAATCTTTGCAAGCTCTAAATTAAAATATGTTAGACTTTCTTTACAGAGTTATTTTTTGAAGGATATTAAAAATTGAAATTAAAACTCGAAAAACAAGAAGATTTTATAATGCTGAGCGTCTCAGAAGAGGTCTTGCATAATCATATTGCCGTTTTAAGAGCGGGAATCAGTAAACTCCTCCAATCCGGAGTGAAAAACATCCTCTTAGACTTGACAAAGGCACAAGCCGATCAAAAAATTCTAAAGGAAATTCCAGCCCTAGAGAAATACACAGAAACCTTTAAGGGGAAATTAGCCATTTTTTCCTCTGTCCCAGGAGTTGGAAATATTAAAAAAAGAGAAGAGGCTGTAAAATATTTCATCAAAGAAATCACTACACTTTTAGCAACTGAAGCAGCCCTGAGTTTAAAAAACGAAAAATTGATAAAACAAAAAACAGAATTAGAGAAAAAAATCGCTTCTAGTAAAACCGTTGGGGTGGATCCTAAAATGTTGCGAAGAGAAAATTCGCTACTAAAAAAAAGAGCTCATGAATTAGAAATTCAGATCCAAAAATTATTAAAACAAAGAATTGAGAACAAACCACCCATCACCGTAACATTGAAGGCTGAAACGATCATGAAAACAATCATTGCTGTATTTGAACAGGAGGACATCCTTTCTGTAAAATAATTTTTATTTTACAGAATCTTGAGATAAGCTAAAAAAATAAACAATTATGACAGAAGAAAAGGCTAAACCACACACCCCCACTCCGAACTCAGAAGAGGCGATTCGAATCAGAATCCAAACCCTCGAAGAAATCGTAAAGACCACAGAAGGGGCCATCAAGTCCATGGAGGGTAAGCTCTTGATGAATAATCCAAAGGAAATTGCCGATATTCAGGCGGAAAATAATGTTGTTCAAAATAAAATCGACAAACTCGAAAACCTATTTTACGGATTACTCATCGAGGGATTTCAGAATCCGAAGGCGGAGGAATTAAAATCTTTCAGTGAGATTTTGAGAGAGTCTGCAATCGAGTATTTTAAAAAAGCAGACATTAGAAATGAGATATGGAAAAATATCGAATCTTAATTATAGAAGACAATTCCGATACCCGGCGTTTTTTAGAGACCATGCTCGGCCGTGAGTTTGATGTGATCTCAGCAGAAAATGCAGTCATCGGAATTGATTATGCTCGAAATAAATCACCTGACCTTATTTTATTGGACATCATGCTACCTATTTTAAGTGGTTATGACGCGTGCAGCCTTCTTAAAAAAGACGAGAAAACAAAACACATTCCCACTCTTTTTCTTTCAGCAAAAAACACAGTCAGCGATATTACCCAAGGTCTCTCCACGGGTGCAGATGATTACATTGCAAAGCCTTTTGACTACAAAGAACTCATGGCCAGAATCTGGGCCAGACTTAGGACGGATCGAGACAAAGCACTCCAGCCCATTCAAATTGGAGAACTAAAAATAGATCCCTCAAATCGCGAAGTGGCTTTTGGCGGAAAAAAAACGCAATTGACCTTAACTGAGTTTGACATTCTGAGGTGTTTAGCCTCTCACGCTGGACAAGTTGTCTCTCGAGAAGATATTTTAAAAGATGTCTGGAAAGATCATTCTGACAAAACAAGTGATCGAACTATTGATGTCCACATTCGAGCCTTACGAAGAAAAATCCCTCACCTCACTAAATACATCATCTCGATTTATGGTGTGGGCTATAAGTATGAGAAGTAATTTATTTTTTAATCTCTAAGCGTTCATCAATGACCACTGATTTATTTTCAGTGATTTTAACATTGAAAACTTTTTCCATTTGTAAAATTTCATTCATGGCCCGAATCGCATAAGATCCGATCGGTAGCTTTTCGTCTTGGACGGGGGTTCTTTTTCCCCAATCCTCACCATTGATAAAAATAAGATCAGCGTTGGGGGTTGTCCTTAGGGTGAGACGACCATAAATTTCGGGTTCAGGTGCAATTTCAATCGGGTATTCCTTTTTCCCGACGGACTCCGCTGTGGTCACTGTAAATTCTTTGACATGTTTTTTAAATCCAGGCAACTCTACCAAAAGTTCATGAGGCGCGTCGAGCTGAATTGGAAAAGCTTGAAACTGAGAATTTTCTAGCGGCTTTCCATTCAATAGAACTTTTGCTCCCTTCGTCCATGGCCTTAAAATCAGATGCATCGAAATCTCTGTATTCTTTGGAGCCATTGCAGCGGGCTCACGAGGGGCCTCTGTCGCTTGAGGCTGTGCAATAGGAGGATTGAGCACATTTTTTAGTCTGGGTATTTCTTCGGGTCCCAAAAGCGTAAAATAAGCAATTCCGACCACAACCACAAGTCCTAAAAAAAATCTCCCAAATCGCCCTACACTATGACTCTTATTCTGCAAAATAGGTTTTTGTTTTGGGGCAGAAGAAGTCCACGAGCCTTCTCTTCTATCCATCCGAATAGAGATTGGATCCCTTTGAGACTCCGGTGTTTTAAAAATAGAAGTATTTTCTATTTCCACTTTTAATTTTCCAGCATCGCTAGACTCAAGTGTTCTTAGAGAAGTCACTTTAGTCTGCTGTTCAATGGCTGTACTTGTTTCATCCCTTTTAATTTTGGCGGGCTGGACTTCTTTGCTCAGTTCTTTTGAACTCACCTCAACTTCCAGCAACTTTTGAGCTCGATCATTGAGTCTTTGGATGATTTTACGATCTTCTACAATTTCATTTTTAAATATATTTTTAGTAAAATGAGATAAATCTTTTTGATCAAAATCTGGATTTCTAGACAAAATAAACTTATTAAGTACACGGTACATTTCTTCGGCCGTTTGAAAACGCTTGTCCGCACTCTTCGCCAAAGCTTTTAGCACTATGTAATCCAATTCTTTTGGAATTTCTGGATTCAGTGTAGAAGGTGCTTTGACATGAGTGCTACAGTTTTCAATCAACTTTAAAACAGCCAAGTCATTTTCTCCTGCAAAAAGTTTTTTCCCAGTGAGAAGCTCCCAAAAAACAATTCCCAATCCAAAAATATCACTCCGGCCGTCCAGAGGCTCACCATTGATTTGTTCTGGAGACAAATAACTGGGCTTGCCTTTGATTACGCCAGCTCGTGTTAAATCAGACCCAGAAGTTGCAACCTTTGCAATTCCAAAATCAATAATTTTTACAGCTCCATCATAAGAAATTAAAATATTTTGAGGACTAATATCTCGATGGACAATATTAAAATGCTGCCCCGTGAGCTTATCTTTGAAAGCATGCGCATAGCCCAAACCCTGTGCAACTTGGCCTATGATGAAAGAAGAAAGTTCGGCTGGAAAAATCTGTTTTATCTCAGAAATTCTCGCTAAAAATTGCCTTAAACTTTTTCCATCCACAAACTCCATCGCGATGTAGGGCTGACTCTGTTCTTCGCCAAAATCATAAACTTGAACAATGTTTGGATGATTTAAACTCATGGTAACTTTTATTTCTGATTTGAACATTCTGAGAAAATCAGAATTAGTCCCATATCCTGATTGGATCCGTTTGATGACAATGAGGCGCGCAGCTCCATCTACCGAAGCCAAACGTGCTCTAAAAATTTCGGCCATTCCCCCTTGTGCAATATGATCCAAAAGGAAATAGCGTCCGAATTTTTTTAGGGTTTCACCCATAAAAAACTGACCCCTCTTCATATTCTTTCTCGGGAATTTAATAGTAGAACTTAAAAAAATTCTTTTAAATCGTGGGCTTCATCGCTGTAAGAGCTCTCTTATTTTAGGAATAAATCCTCCAAAGCCACCATTGGAAAGTACAACGACAAGATCCCCAGAGCGACACTGTTGTGACACCTGTGTCACTCCCTCCTCGACTGTAGAAAACAAAAAAGCTTTTTTGCTGCGGCGCTCAAAATCCTCTCTTAACTCTTCGCTAGAAAAGCGGGAATCTAAAGGAATTTTACTCTGATCGTAGGGAGTAGAAATAAAAATGAGATCCGCATGTCCAAATGCAGCAGCGTACTCTTTTTGAAAAATCTTACGACGCGATGTGGCGCTTCTGGGTTCAAATACGGCTAAAAGTCGCCTCTCTGGATACTGAAACTTTAGAGCCTTTAGAGTTTCGTGCACTGCGGTAGGATGATGCGCAAAGTCATCTATGATCAAGATATTTTGGAAGGTCCCCACAACCTCTTGGCGTCTTTTGACACCCGAAAAGTGCTCAAATGCTTTTACTACTTTTTCTAAATCGAGGCCTTGTTTTTCGCACTCGATCCAAACCGCCAAGGCATTCAAAATATTATGTTCTCCTGAGAGTTTCATTTTGATGAGAGCTTGCATTTTTCCATCTTTAAAAATTTCAAAACAGGTTTTTTCTTTATCCATTCGAATATTTTTAGGAAAATAATCAGCCTCTGGGGTTATTCCATAGGTAAAAACAGGTGCTTTAGCATTTAAAATTAAATTTTTGATAGAAAGATAATCTATGCAGGCAATCAGGTGCCCTTCGGGTCTGACCGACAAAACAAGTCCATCAAATACTTTTAAAACAGAGGCAAAATCAGGATAAATATCTGCATGATCATACTCCACTGAAGTCAACAACAGATGGTCTGGGATGTAATAATTAAATTTAGGAACCTTGTCCCAAAAAGCTGTGTCATACTCATCTCCTTCTAAAACAAAAGGATGATGAGGCTCTAGGCTCTCTACATGAAAACTAAATGGCAAATCTTGACAAACTCCCCCAATAAAATAATTAGGCTTTTTTCCACAATAGCTTAGGACAAAAGCTAAAAGACTGGACGTGGTTGTCTTTCCATGAGTTCCAGCAACCACTAGATTAGAAGTGTTTTTTAAGAGCAATGTCTGCATAGCCTCGGGCAAAGAAGTATAGGCAAAATGCCCACTGATTGCTGCTTGGGCTTCTGGATTGTCTCGACTGACGACATTTCCGATGATCACAAGGTCTGGTTTGTGAGGAAGGTTGTTGAGATGGCCTGCATCGTACCCCAAGAAAGGGGTGATCCCCACACTTTTTAAAACCTCACTCATGGGAGGATAAATCACCTGATCACTCCCAGTGACTTCGATTCCGCTGCGCTTCAAAAAGGCGGCAAAAGCACCCATCAAAGTGCCCCCCACTCCAACAATATGGACTCGCTTTAAAGAATCAAGCGAACGAAGCCAAGTCTTCTCGGAGGGCATTGTGAAACCTTGGCCTAAATTCTCTGATTTTTTCATTTTCAACCCCATAATAAATTCGATTTGAAAGCAATGTCACAACAAGCCCAGCTTCGATATCTATCCAAAACGAAGTTCCAGTAAAACCTAAATGCCCAATGGTGTGATTAGAAAAATACTTCCCCACTGATGGATTGCTTCCCGAGGGAGTATCCCAACCTAACGTACGACTTCCTAAAACAGGAGTCGCCATTTTTTTAAGTGTGTCTTGTGTAAAAAAACCACCGAGGAGCTGGGCACCGAAAGAGAGCAAATCGCAAGCTCTTGCAAAAACCCCTGCGTGCCCGCCATATCCTCCCATGGCCCAGGCATTTTCATCGTTGACTCGCTCCACCCTTATTTTTTGATCCCAGCGCTGATAAAAAGGTTTATCAAGCCCCATGGGTTCCCATAAAAACTTACGCACGGCTTGGTCTAGAGGCATTTGTGTGATTTCTTCGAGAGCAAAACCTAAGAGTAAAAAAGTAATGTCAGAATAAAGTGCGGTGGTTCCAGGTGCATGCGTGAGTTTTGTTTCAAAAATAAGTTTTCGCATGCGAGATTGTCTTTCTGAGACACTGAGCTCCTCCTCAAAGTTTTTCCAATAGGGCAAGTGAGCTGGAAATCCTGCAGTGTGTGACAAAAGATGAGAAAGTTTTATTTCTGGATAGGGCATGTGCGGCAAAATTTTTTTTACAGGCGTTTCCCAATCCAACCAACCCTGCTCTACCAAGACAGTAGCTAAAGGAGCTGTGGCAAAAACCTTGCTCACAGAGGCCAAATCAAAATAAGTGTCAGGATCTGCATTTCCTAACGCTACTACATGGATCTGTTCTGGAAAGCGCACCATCCAAAATCCAGCCACGAACCCAGGCGAAACTTTTTCTTCGACCCCACGCCTTAAAACAGCATATGTTTTTGGAGCCCCATTTTCCGAAAGTAAATTTTGAGTGAATGTTCGAACTAAACGCATGTTTTTACTGATTTTATCATCAAAAGCTGACAAAGGGACGGAAAAACTCGACCCCACAGTCCCAAGGCTGTGTCTTTTAGGGTGCCCTGTGGAACCCGGGTTGGAATTCCAAAAACCTCTTCTATTTTAAACCCTGTTTGAGAACAAAGCTCTTTGATCTTGGGTAAATTAAACACTCTCAGATGGTCTCCAAAGTGATCCTCTGGATAAGCTCCAACTCCTTCTGGATACTGACCCTTCAGAACCCTCAGCCTGTTTTTCAGATGATTGACATTGGGCGTCGTTAAAAATAAAACTCCCTCTCGGTTTAAAACTCGAAAGCATTCTTCTAAAAAAAATTTCGTATCATACAAGTGCCCAATGATTTCTCCTGCATGAATAAAATCAAAACTTTCACTATCAAATGGCAAGCCGTCCTCTACATTGGCCGTCTTTATAGTAACGCCCCTATCTTTCGCCTTAAGAGCAGCCTCTGTATTTAATTCTACTCCCCAAACTTCGTTGTGTTTAGATTTAATGAGCGCTGAGATTTTGCCTCCCAAACACCCAATGTCTAAAACTTTTTTGCCATGTCCAATTTGAGAAAGGAGGTATTCCTTTCTCTTCGGGATTTGAAAGAGATCTTCTTCGTAAGATAAAAAGTCTTTTCGTTTTAAAAATTCTTGGATTTGCATACCCTACTCTTAGATTATCAATCCTTCCCTCAAAAGCTCACCTCGCTTAAACCGCTTGGCATTCAAACTACTCGCATCTAACGTCTTAAACTTTCCATAACAAATGAGCTCTGACAAGGCCAATCCTGCTGCATAACTCTGCATTGCGCCGTGACCAGAAAAAGAATGCGCTTCGAAGCTATGGGGCCCACACTCCCCCAAAATAGCCGTCTCGTCGGGCGAAACCTCATACATCCCAACCCAACCCGTGATGTGTTTTAATTTCTCAAATCCAGAGGACCGTTCAGAGAGCGGTGACCAAATTTTTTCTTCAAAAAATTTTTCTCCATCGTACTCATAGCGAACTCCATGGGGTTCGTCGGGATCTGCAAAACCCGCTAGGCCATAAGAGGCCTCGGGGTGGAAATAAACCCCCGAAGTATCCACAATCATTCCATAGGGAGTCAAATCCACCTCGCGCGTGTCAAACAAACTCACCTGCCTTCGAACAGGAAAAGAAGGACAATAAGCACCTAAAACTTTTGCAATTTCTGGCGCCCATGGACCTGCGCAATTGATCACTCGATTTGCACAAAAGACAGTCTCTTCATTATTTTTTTTGAGACGAAAGTTTTTCAATACTTCTTGTTTTTGCTCTGCGCTTAAATCAGGCGTGACTTTGCAAGCTTGGATTTCTATTTGTTTTAAATTCCGCGAGGCCCCATAAACCCAAGTGCGATCTAAAAATCGCACTCCATTTTGTTTGGCCAGGGCTCGGTAATGGAGTTTGAGTAAATTAGGGTTGACTAACCCATCTTGAGGAGAAAAAAGCACACCTCCAATGCCCTGCAACTTATCTATAAAAGGGACTTTGTTTTGGAGTTTTTTTAAATCCCAAATTTCTACAGGCCAGCCTTGAGCTATTTGCGTTTCTCGAGCAGACAGCGCGAACGGGTATTTTGACTCCGAGTGCAGCCACAAATAACCCGAGGGGCGGTAACCGACCTCATGGGCGACCTTAGAAAAATACTCAATAGAAATTTTTGAGAGTTGTATATTGACAGGCAAAATCCAAGTCGCTCGTACTCCTCCTGCATTGAGCTCAGAACTGCTCAAAGAACCCTCTAAATCAAAATCTAAAACTGAGATATCTTTCATTCCAAGTTGGGACAAATGCATCGCCACACTGCTCCCAATCAGACCGGCTCCAATAATGAGTGTGTCTGTTTTATTCATGCTTGCCCCGCACGTTTACCACAAGAGGGAGGTATAAGTTTCAGAAATAATTTTAGGCCGGCCCTCTTCCTCTGCCACATAGAGGATTTTTGTCCCATGGGAGCGAAATCCCAGCCTCCCTCCTTTTAAAGTCGAAGCATAGTTTTGCTTAAACGTGATCAAAGAATATTTGGGATGGCGATAATAGAGAATGTTCTCTGGACGAATTTGAATGACGTCATACTTTGTATTCAAGCCTGATTTATAGTTTTTCCATTGCAATTTATCCATCCCTTGCGACTTAAAGTCAGGGTGATAGGAGTCAATATAAGAACCGATTTCTTTTCCTTCCCATGCTTTGACCCAACTTTCGAAAAAAGATTTTAACTTCAAATCTTTTCCAGGATTAAAATACTCTGGAGTCAGTTCTGGAAAAATCAAAATCGGAGTCAACCCCAAACGGATATGAGACTCGAGCTCCTTGATTTCAGTGTTGTCCACCACAACACAGCCTTCGCTGTCATAATCTTTTTTGAGTCGCTCCGGCTCGTTGGTGGCATGGAGCATGATATCTGAGCCTGTACGACTGGACAAAGAATCATAGACATTGGGGTAATTCATATAAAAAGCCATGGCCCCAAATTTTGGTTTAAGTTTTGGGGGCAAGAGTTTGGATTTAAAAGTATAAATTCCCTCCGGAGTCCTCAAATCCCCTTCGGATTCTTTATCTCCTTTTGCTTTTCCTAAAGTGGCATGGAAGGTTTTTAAAACTTGCAAAGTTCCTTCTTGGTACTGCGCCAAGAATAAGGAATTTGTTTTTTTATCGACTAAAATTGCAGAAAAATTTTTCTGAGCGTCTTTTATATTTGCCAAACGTATACTTGCCAAACTTATGCTTGCCAAACTCGGTAAAATGGCAAAAGCAGAGGAAAAACTCAGCCCTAAGATAAAAGCAATTATTGTTTTTGAAATCGCCACCTAAAACTCCATACTCTCCCTAAAGCTTCTATCACAATTTTCTGATTCATCTTGGATTTTCCAACTTTTCGGTCTTCGAATAAAATAGGAAACTCAATCATTCTAAATTTTTTACAGTATGCGCGATACTTTAACTCGATCTGAAAAGAATACCCATCCGAGCGTAAAGTTTCGAGACTTACGGACTCTAAAACAGGCCTTTGCCATCCATTAAACCCTCCCGTAAAATCAGAGATCGGAGCTCCTAAAATAAGGCGCGAATAAAGACTGCCCCCTTGGCTCAAAAACTTTCGCCAAATCCCCCAATTCAAGGTCCCACCGCCAGGAACATATCTGGAGCCCATCACCACATCGTGAGTTTCTAAAAGCGACAACATTTGCGCTAAGTAATCGGGGTTATGAGAAAAATCAGCATCCATCTCAACAAAAGCAGCATAGTCTTTTTCCAATCCCCACTGGAAACCAGCGACATAGGCAGTCCCAAGCCCCATTTTTTTCTCACGATGCAAAACGCGAACTCGTTGGGATTTTTTGGAAAACTCATCCACCAATGCACCCGTCCCATCCGGAGAGCCATCGTCTACAACAAGAACATCTGTCGTGTCAGGAGTTTTATTTAAAACAGCTTCGAGCAATTGGCTGATATTCTCGGCTTCATTATAAGTTGGGATAACAATCAACACTCGCATTGTGGGGGTGTCTTCTTATCTTCGAAAGGGTTATTGTCAAAAGGGCATTTAAAAAGGAATATCATCTTCGGTAAAAGTGGGCTCTGATTGATTTTGTGTTGGCTCAGCAACTGGGCCACCCATTGGGGCGCCTTGAGAGGCTCCCTGGGGGACAGCACCGACTTGTGCGCCTTGATTGCTTCCTAAAAATTGAACACTTTGAGCAACGACCTCTGTAGTGTAGCGGGTTTGTCCGTCTTTGTCTTGCCACTGCCTCGTTTGGAGACGCCCTTCCAAATAAACTTGCCTCCCCTTTGCCAAATACTGGCCACAGAGTTCTGCAATTTTTCCCCAGACAACAATCTTATGCCACTCGGTGCGCTCTTGCTTTTGTCCTGAGGTTTTGTCGTTCCAAACCTCATTGGTGGCCACACTAAAATTGGCAACCGGAGCACCCGAAGGCGTGTACTTGACTTCTGGATTTTGGCCTAACCTACCGACTAAAATGACTTTATTGACTGACATATGACCCCTCCGATACTCGAAAGGCTACGATTAACTTTTTAGCTGTGTGAAAGTCAAGGTTTGTTTTATGGATTATCTTGCTAGTGGAAGCTTTTTGATCAGAATCCCAGCACGCTGTTGTAGAATTTAGCGGGGTATTTATTTCTTGTATTGTACGTAATATTTACGTACAATACAAGAAGTAGGCTATGAAACGCTCATGCATGGCAGTCATAGAGGGCAACGTTCGATTCGTTTAAGTCGTGCCTATCGATTAATCTATGAAGAAAGCTATTCGATGGATTTGACAGTAATTGGTGTATTGGAGGTAAACAAACATGAGTATTAAAGAGAAAAATTTAGTTAAATTATTAGAAAAAGAGCTAGGACCTCCAACCTTTGGTGGATTTCTCTGTGGTGCCCGTGCATCTAAGGATCTTTCGCAAGTAGATATGGCACAAATACTAGGCCTATCACGCAGCACACTTTGTGATATTGAGAAAGGTCGACATTTGGTCAGTGCCGCACTTGCTGCGCAGATTGCAAGAAAGTGTGGGTTCTCAGAAAAACTTGCAGTCAAAGCTGCACTTCAGGATCAAGTAAAAAAGGCTCGTTTAAAAATGCGAGTGGAGGTGCTAGCAGCATAAACGCTGTGGCCATGCAAGGAGCATTTCTTTACTATATTTGTCAACAATTTTATCTGATTTTCTCCCGCACGTTCCTCAAATACTGGTCTCCTGGGCCCACTTCGCCAGGCGAAGTAAAAGTTAACTCATTAATTTTATTGATAAAAAATTCACTGTGCAACTTTAGCTAGCACCAGCTCATCCTCCTCAAATGCGAATGTTTTACCAGTCTGAGTTGACATGAGGGTAACCCGTAATTTTATTGTCAGCCGTGATGATCGTGGCCTGAAACAATCGCGCAGTCGCCACTAAAATCCTATCCACAGGATCACGATGAAAGTCTCCTGGGAGGCTGTAGGCTTCTTCTATGATGGGGAGATCCACTGGGATCATATTCCATTGATTGATTTCTACATAATGTCGAAACCAAAGCTTCCAATGTCGATTGAGTTTGATCCTTTTTTTCTCTACAAGACAGGCAATTTCAGCGCAACTCATGGGCGAAACAAAAATCTGTGCCGCCTTGTCCAGAATGAGTTTTTTTGCCTTAGAAGAGAGTTGCTCTGGGGCGCTAATGGCCCACAAGAGAGTGCATGTGTCTAAGAGAAGCGTCATCGGAGCATTTCCCAATCTTCGTCCATCGCAGATTCTATGACACTTCCGATGAACAAAACGGACCCTTTGCCGATTCCTAGTTTGGTTAGATTTTTGACTGGAGCTTTAATGGGTATAATTTTAGCAATAGGTACATTTCGTTTTTCAATTTGTAATTCCTTGCCCTTCTGTACATAGTCCATCATCGAACTTAAGTTGTTTCTGAGAGTGGCAAGATTGGTTTTTCTCATTTGACTCCTAGGTAGATAATAGTACAACTATATGTACATGTCAATGTACTTTAAAAAACGAGCAGGTGAGCTCCTATTACTCCAGAGGCATTGAGTTGACTGGTACTAGGCCCACTTCGCCAGGCGAAATGAACTCACTCATTTTATTTTTTAAAATTAAAAAACTCGCCTGAATTTATAGTTTTTATGTGACTGTTCAGCCTCATTCTTCAGGCTCGGTGTAAAAACGGAGTCCCTTGACCACTTTCGGGTGGCCCCCCGGGGTGGACTTACAAGTGCATGTGTGTTCGCGCAGCATAAAAAGCTGGGAAAAAGCCTACAAATGTTTACAAAAGTTTACAAAATGAAAAATTACTGCGTTTTTAAAATAAAATAATTAGATCATTGGATAAAAAAATAGGCTTGAAATAACATTGCCCCTGTCATATACAACATAGCAAAGGCACGCGAATGAAAAAACAAGAAAAACAGATGCATTTTCCCTTCTTTAAGAAGCAGAGAAAAGAACACGCTAAAGGACACGGTGGAGAAGCACACTCTAAAACACGTAAAAGAAAAGAAGCACGCCCGTTTGACCCTAATAAACAACTGCACATTACGATGCGATCAAGTTTAGCAGTGGGAAAGGGATCCATGCTTCATCCCTCACGTGCTAACGTCACGGCATTACACTGAGAGAGTTTGTATGCGTTGGGAATCACTTGCATTTTTTGATTCAAACAAAATCAAGGCGCATTGTACCCGCACGGCTTGCTCTCAGGCGCTTTTTACGCGAAGCCGCAGGCCTCATTGCCCGGCTGATGACAGGAGCAAAGAAGGGTCAGCCCGCTCTAAAACGCTTTTGGGATGATCTCGCTTGGTCTCGAATTGTGGAATGGGGGAGAGATCTTGTGGGTATTAAAAGATACTTCCAGAAAAACATCCAAGAGTTTCTTTATATTTTATTTCAAAATAACTGGCCC
>CAZBEI010000014.1:0-33825 GCA_964490895.1 uncultured Bdellovibrio sp.
TTGCCTTTAACCTCAGGCAAAGCATCCGCAAACCCACTCTGGCTTAAAAGAACTGAACACAAAAGAATTAGTTTTTTCATATCCCCCCCTTGTCTGACAAGCTAGGCGTGTTTTGACACGCACCGGCTTGTCATGTCAAATAGATTTTGGTGCAAGTTACTTCCGGCGCAGGAAGTAAGTGGAGAAAAAACCTCAGACATCTAAGAGCGCAGGGCTGGTTTGAACTCACCCCTAACAATTTGTACAAATCTCTTTCGCCTCAAGCACCTGTGTGCTTCTACTCCTGTCTCGATAAACAGTAATCCCCTTGCAGCCTTTTTCGTAGGCCAGTAAGTACGCTTTGCGGATCACTTCGGTGGTTGCGCTTTGGGGTAAATTGATGGTCTTCGAAACTCCGCTGTCTGAGTGCCGCTGAAAAGCGGCCTGTGTTTCGATGTGGCTTTCGACAGAAACATCCTGCGCAGTTCTCCAGGCTTTCCCTTTTTGTAACAAAGAATGCGTTTCTACCAACTTCTCTCCCGACAAAACATTGCGGAAATAGCTTTCAGAAAAAATAGGCTCAATCCCACTTGAGCATCCTGCAATAATGCTAATGGTCCCAGTCGGCGCAACCGTGCTTAGAGTTGCATTTCGCAAAGGAGCATCGCCTTTTTTATGCCAGCGAGACCCCTTCCAGTTTGGAAAAGGACCCCTGATTTTTGCCAGCGCTGCCGATGCTTCTTTGGCTATACCATCTAAAAAGGTCATTGCCTTTTCTGCAAACAAAAATGCCTCGGGAGCATCATAAGGAAGATTGAGTGCCAAAAGTGCGTCTGCATATCCCATCACCCCCAGCCCTATTTTTCGATTTTTGAGCGTGATTGCACGAGACTCTGGCACAGGAAACGCGTTGATATCAATAACGTTGTCTAAAAACCTCACCGCCACCCCAATGTCTTTTCGAAACAATTGCCAATCAAACTCTCCCTGCATCACATAGGAGCCTAAATTCAGAGAGCCTAAATTACAAGACTCATAGGGAAGCAGGGGCTGTTCGCCGCATGGATTGGTGCTCTCAATCTCTCCTTCGTTTGGCGTGGGATTAAATTTATTGATTTGATCTAAAAATACCAAACCCGGATCTCCACACTCCCATGCAGCCTCACACATGCGGTCAAAAAGTTGGTCCGCGTTTGTCTTTCGAACTCTCTTTTTAGTGGCCGGATCTTTTAATTCAAAATGCTCTTTTTTTTTCACTGCATCCATAAACTTACGCGTGATGCCCACTGAAATATTAAAATTGGTAAGTGATTTTTGGTCGCGCTTTGAATTGATAAATTCTAGGATATCCGGATGATCTACACGCAAAACTGCCATATTTGCGCCCCTGCGAACTCCTCCTTGTTTGATCGTCTCTGTGGCCTGATCGTAGATCTTCATAAATGAAACGGGGCCACTTGCAATGCCACGCGTGGCTTTTACAAAACTTCCGGCTGGCCGCAGCCTAGAAAAAGAAAATCCAGTCCCTCCTCCAGATTGATGAATTTTTGCAGCCTGCTTTAGCGTCTCAAAAATCCCATCCAAGGAGTCCTCAATGGGAAGCACATAGCAGGCCGAAAGCTGTCCTGCTTTTTTGCCTGCGTTGATCAAAGTTGGGGTGTTGGGGAGAAAGCGCAACGAGGCCATGATTTCAAAAAATCTTTTCCCCCATTGTGAGCGGTCTTTTTTTTCAGAGGCACAAACAGCCTTTGCCACACGCCTAAAAAGCTGCTCTGGGGTTTCTAAAAGTTTCCCTTGTGCATTTCTCGAGAGGTATCTCTTTTCTAAGACGATTTGAGCGTTTTTTGTCAATGCAACTTTACTCATGCTTGTCTCTTTATACACCCTTGACACGCCCTTGACACAGAAAGATCCGCTCGCTAGGTTCACGTACAAATGGCTACCCTGATTTCAAAAAACCCAGGCACAGGAGAAATCCTAAAAGAACTACAAACAACACCCCCAGAGGCCCTCGGCAAAATTTTTACTCAAGCCGATGCCGCACAAAAACTTTGGGCTGCAACACCCGCCGCCGAGCGAGCGCATGTTTTGCTCCGCCTTCGTGAGACGTTATTAGATCAAGTCGATGAGACCACTGAACTCATCTCTCAAGAAAACGGAAAGCCTAAATTCGAAGCCATGGTCAATGAGCTCTTACCCTGTGTAGATCACCTCACTTTCTTTGCCAAAAAAGGCCCCAAAGTTTTGCGCAATAAAAAAATCCCCCTTTCTCTGATGAAACATCGAACGAGCCGTCTGGAGTATTGGCCTCTGGGTGTGGTTGTCATTATTTCTCCGTGGAACTATCCTTTTTTACTCCCCTTTGGCGAAATCGTCATGGCGCTCATTACAGGCAACGCGGTGGTTTTTAAACCCAGCGAAATCACGCCTTTGGTTGGCCTCAAAATTCAATCTCTCATCGACGAGTCCGGCTTTCCAGAACACTTGGTTCAGACCGTGGTTGGAGACGGCACACTCGGGGCTGCGCTTATACAACAAAAACCAGCAAAAATTTTCTTTACAGGAAGTGTCGCCACCGGAAAAAAAATCATGTCCGCTGCTGCAGAACACCTCATCCCAGTCAACTTAGAGCTTGGCGGAAAAGACGCGATGATCGTCTTGCCAGATGCGGATTTAGATTTTGCTTCAAGCGCTGCCCTCTGGGGGGGCTTTAGCAATTCTGGACAAGTCTGTGCCTCTGTCGAAAGGATCTTGCTACACGAAAAAATCTCTGAACCCTTTTTAGCTCTACTTAAAGAGAAAATTTCGAAACTCAGACAGGGTTACTCCCTAGACCAAAAAAAGGACTTAGGTGTGATCACTTTTGAAAAGCAGAAACAAGTTTATAAAAATCACATTGAAGAAGCCAAAACACGGGGTGCTACTTTTGTGTCTGGCGGCACTTTTTCGGAAGACCAAACCTACTTACAACCCACCGTCGTCACAGGTTCGAACATCGAAGATCTAAAAATTTATAACGAAGAGACTTTTGGCCCCGTTGTGGCCGTAACCACTTTTAGAAATATCCAAGAGGCCGTGGCAAAAGCCAATAAAAGCCGATATGGCCTGCTGGCCAGCGTGATCACCAAAGATCAGCGCCTTGGCGAAGAAGTGGCCAGGCAACTTCAGGTGGGCACCGTGACTCTCAACGAGGTCACCTACACGGCGGGCTTAGCAGAAACCCCCTGGGGCGGCGTCAAAGAAAGTGGCTTTGGGAGAACCCATTCGGAGATTGGGCTGCTCGAATTTGTCAACATACGCCACATCCACATGTCAAAAAGCCGGTTTCTAGTTTTCAAATCTCCCTGGTGGTTTCCATACACTGACTTTCAGTTCCAAGCCTTTCGTAAGTTTTTCGAACTTTATCGCAGGAGCTGGTGGGACAAACTCAAGGCTCTCCCTGACTTTTTATGGAACTTTTTGAAGTTCATTAAGAACGAACCGAGACTTTGAATAAAGTGACATAATGTGTTATGGTGAGCAACCGTGTGTGTGTATAAAAGAATATTTTTCTTGTCCTTTTTATTGCTGGCGATAGCTCTCCCAGGCCACTCCTCATTGGCTGACACAAAAAAACTGCTAGCCGCTGTCACGGGGCTCTGTGCTCGTCTTTTGGGAGGCAACCAGACCCCTGTTGTTTCTCTCAGTTTGGGTGATTTTTTAACCCGCTATCGAACAGACACTCTACCCGAGGCATTTTCTGTTAATCCAACCCCAACAAATGAGGTGGTCTCCTTTTTGTACACCCCAGACGGAGACACTCAGCCCAAATACATCTATGGAAGAGTGCTTCGAGTAAAAGCAATTGGCGGGGGGGGCCATGAAATTCATTTTTTATCTTTTTTGGAACGCACAACTGTGACAATCAAAATCAATGCTGATCAGATTTTAGACCGCACTTATCAAGATAAAAATACGAGAGAGATTTTTTTAGAAGCCCTCACGCCGGCGAAAGGAAAGCGCACTTCTTTTGTGAGACTAGCCCACTATGCTTCTGGAAAGAAAGAACAGGTGGAAGGGCGACTGATCACTATTACAACCCATGCGCAGGGGACATGTGACATTGTGCTAGAGGACAATCTCAAGCGACAGATCAAAATCAATTTAAACATGATCGATCTCAGCTTTCGTGAAATACACGACATCGTTGATCGCACGCTCACGCCACAAGAATCAGCTATTCGCAATCAACTCATTTCCGCAAAAGATAAAAAATTAGAGGTCTCATTTCGTGCGCTTGCTCCCTTCCCACCAGAACGGGGCTACCAAGGACTATTTGGTTTTATAGGTGATATTCAGGTCGGCACCGATGGAGATTATTATGTCTATTTAAGAAACTCGCCAGACCCCAAAGAGTCGCAGCCTAGGATTTTTCCTCTCAGACACATCGATCTTGACTCTCTTTCTTTGGGGCCTATTATAAAAACAAAGTACGAAGACGAAGTTCAAAGCTTCAACACATTTCAAACTGCTTACAAAGAAAAGCTTCCTGTTGTATTTGGCATTCAAACCCAACGAGGCGCCTGGAGCAGCGTCCGTATTCTCCAGGGGCGCATTCAAGACATTCGTGGCTATAACCAAAGCACTATTTTGAGAATAACCTTGGACTCCGGGCAAGTGATCAGTGTTTATATGTCCCAGATTGTCCATGAGTTTGTAAAAATACTTTCAATCATAAAAGAAGCTCCCCGCTCTGACATAGAAGATACGCTTTTAATAAAGCTTCGTGACGCTCAAAAACACAACGCACAAATTTCGCTCAAACCCCACGGACTAGACAACGAAGAACTCGTTACGGGAACAATCGACTCTCTTGAGCTTGGCGTCAATGGTGTTTATTGGTTCGAAGTAAAATTACTACACTCAGACGTGGTCTTACGTTTTAGACTCAACCACTCTAAGCTCTACTCGCAGGAAATCGAGTTCCCAGACGAATCAGCACCCCTAGACACACCAGCACCCTAGAAACCCCAAAATCTCCCAAGGTTTTTCCGGTAAAAACACGCTGACTTCTCCCAAAGGACTACTAAGTCGAGACAATGCATTTAGCTGCGCGAAGGAGCATTTTTTTTAATGTATTCGACCACGTCTTTTAGGCTTGCTCCAGGAGTAAACACCATGTGGACTCCTTTTTTTTTCAATTCAATTATGTCTTCGTCTGGAACAATTCCTCCCACCACAAACAAAACGTCTTCTAAACCCTTTTTTTTGACGCCTTCGATGATCTCGGGCACGAGCACATTGTGTGCACCCGATAAAATACTAAGCCCGATGACCTGAACATCTTCTTGAATAGCTGCATTGATCACCATGTCTGGGGTTTGATGGAGGCCGGTATAGATGACTTCGAACCCCGCATCTCTGAGAGCTCTCGCAATGACCTTTGCCCCTCGGTCATGTCCATCTAGTCCAGGCTTTGCAACAAGAACTCGAATTTTTTCCATCACCTCAAAATCCTCCCGCGTCATTATAGACACCATACACTCCCCTTAAAGTATCGCAGACCTCTTGGAGAGTGGCGTACGCCTTGACGGCTTCGCCAATTGGGCCACAAAGATTTTGTCCAGATTGAGCAGTTTCTCTGACCTTTTGTAAAGTAGCCTCCCATGTTTTATGGGGTCTTTTTTTTCTCAGTGCTGCAAGTTTTTCGCACTGTTTTTTCTCAATGCTACGATCAATATAAAGCGTCTCAATGGTACGCGCTGAGTCGGTGTCTTGATACTTGTTTACCCCAACAATAATTTTTTCTTTTTTCTCAAGTTGCTTTTGGTAATGGTATGCACTGTTTGCAATTTCTGCTTGAGGATAGCCTTTTTCGATGGCTTTGATCATCCCTCCCATGTCGTTTATTTTTCGGATGTATTCTAGGGCCTCTCTTTCAACTTGGTTGGTGAGTGCCTCCATAAAATAGGATCCACCAAAAGGATCCACCACGTTTGCAACTCCGCTTTCTTCGGCAATAATTTGTTGGGTTCTGAGCGCGATCTTGACAGACCCATCTGTAGGCAAAGCATGCGTTTCGTCCATACTATTGGTGTGCAAAGACTGGGTACCCCCGAGCACCGCTGCCAAACCCTGAAGGGCTACCCTCACAATATTGTTATGGGGTTGCTGCGCTGTCAGCGAAACGCCCGCAGTTTGAGCGTGCGTTCTCAACATCCAAGATTTTGGATTTTGTGCTTTGTAAGTTTCTCTCATAAATTTCGCCCACATTCTTCGGGCCGCTCTAAATTTGGCAATCTCTTCGAAAAAATCATTATGGACATCAAAAAAGAAAGAAAGCCTCGGAGCAAAGTCGTCGATCTTAAGTCCTCGTTTTAAACTCTCATCCACATAAGTCAATCCATCTGCCAAAGTAAACGCCAATTCCTGAACCGCAGTCGCTCCTGCCTCACGAATATGATACCCACTGATGCTCACCGTGTTCCAGTTGGGATAGTGTTTCGTGCCATATTCAATGGTGTCTACCACTAATTTGACTGCTGGCTCTATCGGAAAAAGCCACTCTTTTTGGGCGCTGTATTCTTTCAAAATATCATTTTGAAGGGTTCCCCTCACCTTTTCCTTGGGAACTCCCTGTTTTTCTGCAACTGCAAAATACATCGCTAAAATGACAATGGCGGGTCCGTTGATTGTCATGGAGGTCGAAACTTCGCCAAGTGGAATTCCACGAAAAAGCTCCTCCATATCCTCCAACGAGGAAACAGCCACTCCACATTTTCCAACCTCGCCTTTTCCGCGGGGGCTGTCGGCATCGTACCCCATCAGAGTGGGCATATCAAAGGCTGTCGAAAGCCCCATCTGCCCTTGTTCTAATAAAAGCTTAAATCTTTTATTCGTGTCCTCTGCACCAGAAAACCCTGCAAACTGTCGCATCGTCCAAAGTTTGCCCCGATACATATTATGCTGAACCCCTCTGGTGTAGGGATATTCGCCTGGAAAATTTAAGTCCCTCAAATAATCCAATTTTTCTTTTTCTAAATCAAGCGGGGTTGATAAAAGTGGAACTTCCATGTCGCTTAAGGTGGTAAATCGCTCCGGGCGCGTGGGGGCTTTTTCTACTTTTGCTTGCCACGTTTCTTTTTCTTTTTTTAACTTTTCTGTCATTTTATAACCCGAGCTCTAGTGCAGCAATCACCAATTTTTGGATCTCTGATGTGCCTTCGTATATTTCGGTGACTTTTGCATCTCGAAAGTTTCTTTCTACAACATATTCCTTTGTATATCCATACCCCCCGTGGACCTGAATGGCTTTTGTGGTGACCCACATCGCTGTTTCGGATGCAAAAAGTTTAGCCATGGCACCTTCCTTTGTAAACTTAACACCTTCGTCTTTTAATTTTGCCGCATGCCACGTCAAGAGCCGCGAGGCCTGAATCCGTGTTGCCATCTCAGCGATCATAAACTGAATGGCTTGGAGTTTTGCAATCGGTGCCCCAAACTGTTCCCGCTCTAGGGCAAATTTTTTCGATGCCTCAAGTGCACACCTCGCAATTCCAAGTGCCTGTGCCGCTATTCCAATTCGACCTCCATCTAAGCTAGTGAGGGCTACCTTAAATCCCTGTCCCTCTTTCCCTAAAAGTCCTTTTTGCGGCACAAAAACATCATCAAAAAAAAGCTGTGCCGTAGAGGATGCCGTAATTCCGAGCTTGTCTTCTAATTTCGAAACCTGAAAGCCTTTCGCTTTTGTGTCCACGATAAAGGCACAAATTGTCTTGTGCCTCTGGGTGTGATCTAACGTTGCAAATAAAATGCAGAGATCAGCCTCTTTTCCGTTGGTGATCCAATTTTTCGTGCCCCGTATTTTATATCCCCCCTCAGTCTTAAGGGCTTGACACTTGAGTCCGGCTGGGTCTGATCCATGTCCGGGTTCAGAGAGCGCAAAACAACCCAATTTTTTTCCCTGAGCTAAAGGAATTAAAAATTCTTTTTTCTGCTCTTCTGTCCCAAAGGTGTGAAGAGGGGAACAGACCAGAGAATTGTTGACAGATAAAATAACTCCTGTGGACGCGCATGCTGCAGAAATTTCTTCTATGGCCATCGCATAGGAAACCGAATCAATGCCCGCACCTCCAAAATCCTCAGGCACCATCATCCCCATCAAACCCATTTCGGAAAGTTTTTGAATGGTCTCCTTTGGGAACTCTCCTGTTTGATCGTTGGCCTTGGCTCTCGGGGCGATTTCGTTTTGAGCAAACTCCCGAATTTGCTCAAGCAAAAGTTTTTTGGATGCATCCATCTCTGGCCAATGATTCGTCATTTTATCGTCCTTGTTATCGTCCTTGTTATTGTCTTGATCATCATCCTGGTTATCAACCTTGGTTATAATCCCTGAAAATGGGGCTTCCGTTTTTCAATAAACGCGCTCATGCCTTCTTTTTGGTCTTGAGAACCGAAGAGATTTCCAAAAGCCAAAATCTCTGCATCTAATTTATAATAAATGCCATTCATTTCGGAAAATTCGTTGAGGAGTTTTTTTGAAATTCTGACCGCTTCGCAAGACTGCAGGCTAATTTCTCTAGCCAGCTCTATTGTCTTTTCCATAAACCCTTCTGCCGGAATAATCCTGGCCACTAGGCCAATTTGAAACGCTTCTTCTACTTTAATTTTTCGCCCTGAAAAAATAAGCTCTTTAGCTCGCGGAAATCCTACAAATTTTGCCAGACGCGTGTTGGCTCCAAATCCAGGGATGATACCAAGTCCTACTTCGGGTTGACCAAAAATCGCATTGGTACTGGCTACAATAAAATCACAGGCAACGGCCATTTCGGTTCCGCCACCAAGCGCATACCCATTGACCGCCGCAATTGTTGGTTTTGGCATAAACTCAAGGAGCTTTGCGGCTTCGTGACCCAGTCGCGAAAACCAAACCCCCTGGCTGGGGGTCATGTCTTTCATCTCCGCAACATCAGCGCCAGCAATAAAAGACTTCTCTCCATCTCCTGTCAAAATAACAACTCGGATCGAAGCATCTGTAGCGGCTATTTTTAGAACAGAAATCAACTCCTCGAGCGTTTCTGCGTTGAGGGCATTGAGTGCCTTTGGGCGAGAAATTTTAATGACTTTAATTCCGGGGGCAGCTTCTTCCAGAATTAGATTTTTAGGCGGCACCATAGTGGTAGAATCCTCTTCCCGTTTTCTTACCATACCAACCGGCAGCGACATATTGTTTTAAAAGGGGGCTGGGGCGATATTTCGAATCTCCTAAGCCCTCATGTAAGACTTCCATAATCGAAAGACACGTGTCTAACCCTATAAAATCTGCCAACTCAAGGGGCCCCATGGGTTGGTTGGTTCCAAGCTTCATTGCAGTATCAATATCTTTGGGCGAGGCAATCCCCTCATAGACAGCTGTGATGGCTTCATTGATCATAGGCAACAAAATACGATTGACTGCAAAACCGGGAATATCTCTCACTTCTACAAAGGTCTTGCCCATTTTTTCTGACACTTTCCGAATTGCAGCAAATGTTTCGTCTGATGTCTGTAATCCCCGAATGCCTTCTACTAATTTCATCACTGGGACGGGGTTCATAAAATGCATCCCACCCACTTTATCTGGACGCTTTGTACAGGCCGCAATTTTGGTGATACTAATAGAGGAGGTGTTGGTCGCTAAAATCACTTCTTTTTTGCAGGTTTCGTCCAATTGTTGGAAGAGCTTTGATTTCAGGCGAAAGTCTTCTGTGGCTGCTTCGATCACAAAATCTGCCTCACCCAGTCCTTTGTGCGCAGAAATTTTTTCTAGTGTCTGCCTTTGGGCATCCTCTGTCATTTTCCCTTTTTCTACAAGCCGCTTGAGCCGCGCTGCTATTCTTTCTTTTCCTTTTTCTGCGATCTCTTTGCTTTGATCAGACAATAAAACCCGAAAGCCAACTTGAGCCGCTACTTGCGCAATTCCCTGCCCCATTTGTCCTGCCCCTAAAACCCCTATTGTTTTAATTTCGTGTGTCATTAATAAGCTCCTCTATAAAAATCCATGTTCTGCTCAGGATTCCTTATTTTTCATAAACTTGCAACACGAACAATCTCTGCTTACCTCTTTTAATGTTGTCAATTAACGTAGAATTTCGGTTAATCCCATTTGCCAAGGAAGAACTCGAACGCAACTGGCTTACCCGGTCTCTCGATAATTAAATCAATTTCTTGAGTGCCATCGCTGGTACGAAAAAAAGTAAACCGGAGTATAGTCTATTGCTAAGTATTTTAGTTTGGAGGCGCGCTAAATAATACACACTAAATATATATAAAAACCATTTGACACGACGCGCTGCGCGTGTTACTTTCTGGTGGTTATTGTGTCTGTATAAGAAGGGTGTGATATGAAGTTTTTATGTTGTTTGGCTGTCTTATTTGTTGTTACCCCCGCGTTCAGCTTAGACGGTATGCAAGATTGTCCTTTGTGTGACGCAATAGAGGGGGATTTTAAAATTAAAGTCTCTTGTGACAACAGCGTATCCATAGATCGCTGTGTGGATTTAGCAAAAATCCTCAGGTCCATTCTAGAACATCCAATCGTAAAATATGAGTCTCTTCGAGAAATTATTTTTACTAATTACAGATTCTTCCACCTGGACACTGGGCGTGGCTTAATTCACATGGAAGGAAATATGTCGCGAGATCAGATTGCAAATTACCTTTTAATCGCTGCAATGACTGAAGACACGGCAACTCTCTTGGCTAAACGCACCGGCAAGGAAAGAATCACTTGCCAAGGCTACGGGGGCAAACGCCAAAGAGACGGTGATTTTGCAATGTCCCAGATGCTAGACTGCAATTCTGTAATGACCACCCTATTGAGCAACAAAGCCCCAGATTATCTCAGCGCCCCTTCTTGGCTGTCGAAGCTTGTCAATGGGCTTGCCGAATCATCTTATTATCTTGGATATGATGCAAGTACAGAATCGATAACGAAATTAGCACTGGCTGACGGTTACGCTTTAACGGGGACTAATCCTCCTTCGGTGACCATTTTACATGAAAAATACGGCCTTGACCCAACGGATACATACATTTATCGAGTTGTCTCAAGTGATCATGATATGGACATCAAACAAGTCTATTAGCCCCACACTTCCCAATGCAAAACTGCTTTGATATCAAAACCAGGCTGCCTCTCTGCCCCCAATGTGGGTTCTAAAATTCTGAGCGCGGGTTAGAAATAAAACCAGTGGTTTAGATGCGCCCCCGTTGTTGGACAGAGCACCAGGCGCAAAGCTTAACGAAGATTATCTTCAAAGATAAAAAGTATTATAATGATTTTCTTGGTTCCGAGGAAAATATCGCGACAAACATTCAGAAGGGTCTCCTTGGTTTATGATGAATAGAATATCACACTTTGTTTATAAAATGTGATATTCTATTCGTAAGTTCATATGAGAAAAACAGATTCTAAACTACTATTTGCTAAACTCAAGTTACTGGGGGTTTTTAGAATTGCTGATGCGAAAAGAATTGGAATATCCCAGGCTACACTCTCTCGTCTTGTTACCGCAGGCAAGATTGAGCGCATTGGATCAGGAATGTACTTGCATCCAAAGTCTTCTTTACCACCCGAAGATCGTGATTTTGCGGTGGCTTGTGCCAGGTTTGGCTCAAAATCAGCCGTTGGAGGACTGACAGCACTCTTCCATTACAAACTCATTGAACAGGTTCCTCAATCCATCTGGATGATTGTTCCAAAAACTAAACAAAACCGAGATTCACTTTACCGAATCATACGAATAAAAAAAAATAACCCTTTTGGAATTGAAAACCATGGGCATTATCGAATCACAAATCTGGAACGCACATTAGTAGAGGCTATTCGTTACTCAAACAAGATTGGATTAAGAACTGCCATACGTGCCACGCAAAAAGCACTGCTTGAAAAACGGACTACATTAGAAAAAATTATGAAAATAGCAAGACGCCTCCATCTTGAAAATTCTGTAAAAAAATACTGGGAGCCACTCATTGCGGGAGTTGAGGCAACCACATGACATCGAAAAAAGACCTGGCGAAATCCATTTCAACACGACTGAGTCAGCTTGCAGTAAAACTAAAAATTCCCTACGAAAATATCTCTACAGAGTTTTTAATTGAACGCCTAGTGGTTCGTCTCCTGACAGACTCTTGGCTGCTCAAACGATTGGTATTTAAAGGTGGATATGTACGATTGATCTTGATGCTCTTCTTGAAAAAGGAAAGTTTGAAGAAGCTGTTCACGCCGCAAAAGCTACCGTGGAGATGGATCTTGGGGATCCAATCACCCCAGGTCCACTGAGCATCGAAACACCCTTCCTTCTTGGGGCAGGTTCTCTTTCGTGGAGGGTCTATCCAGTTGAAACAACAGTGGCAGAAAAACTCCATGCGCTTCTGGTTCGCCATTCTGACAATTCACGCTCAAAAGACATTTTTGATCTCAATTTACTTCTCCCAAAATGTAATCCACAAATTTTAAATAACGCACTTGCTGCCACATTTCAATACCGTAAAGACCCTACTCCTAAAAACATTCTTGACCACATAAAAAAGACCGACCTTACTTTACTTAAAAAAGGATGGGCAAGTGCAACAAGTTCTATCCGAGAACCCCATGATTTTGATGAAACATTTAATAAACTTATAGAAAATCTAAGTGTTATTTTCTGAAAAATTTCTCCATGTGACGCCTGTAGCCCACGGTGGAGAGAGTGCGCTTGAAAGCCTCAAATTGAGATGCAAACCTCACAACTTACTCGAGGCAAAGAGAGTTTTTGGAGAAAAGAAAATGAGCGGGTATTTAAATCGCCGAATGAACAACAGCTATTGCTGATTATCTCTGCTTTGTTTTTCAATATATGCGCTGTGTGTTTTTGTAGGTTCTATCCAAGTCTATAGCTTGATCCAATAACGTCGGATCATTTCATTTTCTTCATTATCCCAAATCTTGTCTTCGAGTTTGCCGTTAAATCTTTCGATGATTTTCCAAGAAGCGACATTCTCATCTCCGCATGTGATCATTAGTTCACAAATGCCAATCTTAGAGCAAAACGGCAACGCTTGCTCGAACATGTCTGAAGCGTAACCTCTTTTTCGAAATTTCTTGGTAATGGCATAGCCAAGATGGCCCCCTCGCAGTCTAAGCTTGTTGTTAAGTCGATGTCTTACATGAAGTCTTCCAACAATTTTGCCTTCTACAAAACCGTAAAACATTGTTGCGGGAACTCTTCCCTCAGGTAGATCAATGTCAGAGTTTTCTTTTGAAAGGATGCTTAGCATTTCTGCATAAGTCATTCCTGGCTTCCAGGCAACGGTGTACCACGACAGATCGTCACCGGACCATTCTTGCAGGCCTTCAAAAAATTCGGCCTCGTCGCTTTCTACTAACTGCCTTAGAACGAGAGACATAGTTTCTTCCTACCACGTCACCGCTTACACATGCAAGCGACCATAAAATCAATCTCCATAGGGCTTCCCATTCTCACAATTGCACTGGCCATTGAGGCTTGAGTTTCTGTAGATGATTTAAAAAGTCTGTAATCTTAGCCCCCGTGTCCAACAAGGACTTAAAACTCCAGATTCTGCCCATAGGTTGAATTTTAAAAAAGTGTGATTGCCACAGTTTTTCAGAACGACGCCACTCCTAAGAGGGGTTGGGCGTTATGACCTTGAGCTAGGGATTAGGTTTCCAGTCCATTTTATTAAAGTTAACTCCAGTACCATGGAAAATAAGGACTGTCCGTTTCCGCGTGTCAGCTATTTTTAAGCTTTGAATGAGATTTTCCAAATCTGCATGCATGAGGAGTATTTAGATTCTGCTGAAAAAGCCATTTTTTGAAAAATTGCGTTTAATAATTTCAAACTGGAGAATCAAGGCCATTGAGCGGCATCCTCTTTTTTCTAAAGAGGAAATTTCGTATACTTGTCCAATGTCGATTTCTGAAGCTGACTCTCAAAAAGTAAAACAACTCATATTAAAATTAGTTTTAGAGGTGAATGCTATTCGCGACCCCTCCCCTTGTGAAAAGCTCTATTGTCTAAATTTAGATTGGTTTCACTTTTAGGTAAAATGAAACGGTCATCAATCTAATCCCAATAATACTATCCGCAATTAGAATTGCGCTGGCCGCGTGGTCATTTTTGGGCGAACTCAAAACCAATCAAAATCTGCATCTTTTTAAAGCCCTGGTCCAATGTCCAAAGTGGAACACTGTATTCTTTAGAAAGGGTTGCAATCAGACAGTCTAAGGTGGAGGGGTGAATCCCCCTTTTTTTACATTTGAAATAATTCCATGCGGACAAACCCCAAAGCCGATCTGTAATTTCTAGAAAGTCAAACCCCAAAAAAGATTCCCAAAGCTTATGGAATTCTTCTTCCGTACGAGCGCCTTGGCATACTTCGACCTGAATGGGCCGGATTACGCAAATGAGTTCGTTTTTATGAATCAGCCTTTTTAAAGCCAAACACTCTTTATTTTGAGGCTTAGCTCCCGAAATCCACACAGAGCTATCGATGAGAACGGCCATTTTTTTCTCTCATAGAATTTAGGTTTCCGTCAAAAAAATCAGTGCCCAGAAGTTCGGCCATATTGAGTCGTCTTGCTTGAGAAATATAGGCATCCAGGGCCTTATCTAACAGATCTCTGAGGGTAAAAGAGTGGGTAAGTTTTTTTGCAAGCTCTACTTTTTTCCGATCTAATTCGACCGACGTTTTCATGTGACTCCCTCATTGTTAGGGGTTATATCAAAAATATTAAAACTAGATATATTATATATCTAATCAAAGTCTTTGTCTACCCCGACCTTGGCGATCACCTCACAATACAAAACTGAGAAAAAATCCGGCCCAAAAATATCCTCTGTCAAGGTCTCGCCGATCAAGAGACAAAAGGCTCTTAAAAAGGTGACTGTTGAGCCTCATTCTTCAGGCTCGGTGTAAAAACTAGGGGGGTTGAGTAATAGGGATTGGTTGTCCCACTCGTCTCGTAATCTCGCAAGACATTTTTAAAAAAACTACGGCGGCCATTCGAGGGTGGGCCAGTTATTTTGAAATAAAACATAAAGAAACTCTTGGATGTTTTTCTGGAAGTATCTTTTAATACCCGCAAGATCTCTCCCCCATTCCACAATTCGAGACCAAGCGAGATCATCCCAAAAGCGTTTTAGAGCTGGCTGCCCCTTCTTTGCTCCTGTCATCACTCGGGCAAGGCGAGCTGGAAAAATGCGCCTTGATTTTGTTTGAATCAAAAAATGAAAGTGATTTCCAACGCACACAAACTCTCTCAGCATAATACCGTGACGTTAGAACGTGAGGGATGCAGCAGGGATCCCTGTCCCACGGCTCCACTCGATCGCATCGTAATGTGCAGTTGTTTAGTAGGGTCAAACGGGCGTGCTTCTTTTCTTTTGCGTGTTTTAGAGTGCGCCTCTCCACCATGTCCCTTGGCATGTCCCTTGGCATGTCCCTTGGCATGTTCTTTTCTCTGTTTCATAAAGAAAGGAAAATGCGTCTGTTTTTCTTGTTTTTTCATTCGCGTGCCTTTGCTATGTTGTATATGACAGGGGCAATGTTATTTCAACCCTATTTTTTTATCCAATGATCTAATTATTTTATTTTAAAAACACAGTAATTTTTAGTTTTGTAAGCTTTTTCCCGGTTTTTTGTGCTGCGCAAACACTCACGCACTTATAGGGCCTGAAAATATCTTTTTTTATAAGTCCACCCCGGTGGCCACCGGGGTCCATCGCTTAGAATGAAGTGGTCAGGGGACTCCGTTTTTACGCCGAGCCTGCAGAATGAGGCTGAACAGTCACTTAAAAAGGAACATTAAACCCTTCTCGTTTTGCGGCTTCATTGAGCCGATCATCTAAACAAAGAAAGTCAACCCGCGCGGGATCCTCCGTACCCGCGCGCGCAGAGGCAAGCTGCATCGCATCTGCTACTCGCAGAGTATAAATTTTCTGTAGGTGCAAGGCAATGTCTAAAACATTTTGATCAGCAACAATCAAATGTGTTTTTTTTCTAAACTCTGCAGCAAGCAATCTCACCTCGTCTGCTTGTTTTTGAGAAAGGGATCGTTCTTTCAGTCTTCTCTGAATAGCTGACTCAACCTCTAAGAGCGTAATGATTGCCGTATAAGAGTGTTTTTCTTCTTCTTTGGTCACAAAAGAGAGAACCCGCTTTGTTTCCTGTTCGTTAATAAAGGAGGCGACCAGTGCTGACGAATCCCAATAGAACATCAATCTTCGTCTCGGATTTGTCTTATTAATTGGGCAGCGGGTGTTCCTTTTTTTTTCGGTTTAATAGGGAGGTGCTTAGAAAAAAACTTTTTCCAATTCACTGCAGCTGCTGTCACCATCTGAATAGGGCCCATTTTCGCAATCTCTCCTCCGTGGGAGGTGATGATAATCTGTTGGCCCTTTTGTGCGAGAACGAGGTACTTAGACAGCTCCGCTTTGAGTGTGGCCACATTGACCCTTAACATATCCTATTATAGTCATACTTATAGTCATAAATCAAGTGATCACTTCCCAATGCAAAACTGCTTTGATTATCAGAACCAGGCTGCCTCCTCTGCCCCCAATGTGGGTTCCAAAATTCCGATCCACTTATCATAATACCCCCTGTCGACACTTCCGGCGCTGGGGGTGGCACTCCTTTGCTTTTTTTTGACTGTCTGATTTACAGCCCTTATTTTCTTTGACTTGCAAAATGTTTATCAGTAGTTTTCAATTCATTTAGATGGGAGCTTATGGATTCTGCCAAAAATGAACTTTTAGAGGCATATAAACGCAAAATTTTTAAGGCTTTGGGCCATTTAAAATACAGCTATCAAAAGGTCCTTCTTCTTTCATCCAATGTAGAACTCCTGAGCACCCAAGACTTGGAGGGCTGGGAAAGTTTTGTCTCCCGTTTTTCTAGAGTGAGTGACCTTTATCTAACAAAATATTTGAGGCTCCTGGTTTTAAAAGAAGACCCTGCGTTTCGAGGGTCCCTGAGAGACTTTTTAAACCAAAGCGAAAAACTAGGTCTCATTGAAAGTACAGATACTTGGATGAGAATGCGAGAACTTAGAAATATTGTTTCCCATGAATATTTAGAGGAAAATCTCCCCGCCGAGTTAGAAGAAATGCGGAACTCCACCCCACTGCTCTTAGCTCTAGAAGAGAAGCTCAAGTGAGATTAAAGCCCGAAGAAATAGACGCCTTTGTTCAAACCCTGAGCCCCTGGCTCAAAGCAACGTCAGCTAAACTTTACCTCTATGGGAGTCGGGCAGATGATGCGCTCCGTGGGGGGGATATTGACCTACTTTTGATCGTTACAGATGTCGGAAAGGAAAAAGAAATTCATCAAAAAAAACATGTCTTGCTCAATGAATTTAAGAAAAAAGTTGGGGATCAGCGGATTGATTTTACGGTGACAAGTCTTGCTGAGAGTAAAAACAATCCGTTTATTCAAGAAATTTTACCTGGCGCTGTTTTATTAAAAGAATACGCACCACAGAAATAAAAATCCGGGGACGTGTACTTGGAACGGATATCTCAGTACACACAGGCAGTTAACTAAAGAGACACTTTAGCTGAGCCCTTAGTGGGACACTTTAGCTGAGCCACGACAGCGGGCCAGCCCTGGTACCATTTTAATGTATAGCGAATATTCGAATTGGTTAGCAAAAAATGGCCTAGATTTATCTCGTTCACTCATTTTCGAAGCTGTCTCATCTGACGATGGAATTTATATTAGGAGAAAATACTAAACCCATCACTTCCCAATGCAAAACTGAGAAAAAATCCGGCCTAAGATGTCGTCTGTCAGGGTCTCGCCAATTAAGAGGTTGAGAGACGAAAGGGCGCACCTCAGATCGGCCGCAAAAAGATCGCTCTCTGTGGCTTTTTCGGCCTGTTCTAAATAACTAAGGCAACTCTCCACCGCTTGCAATTGATCAACTCGGGTTAGGAGGATCTCTCCTGGTTTTCTTGAAACCAACTTTTCGCAAAATAAAACGATGGCATCTCCGGCCTCTGAGATCCCAGCTCCTGTTTTGGCGGATGTTTCGACCCAGGTTGCAATATTAAATTTTTCTAGTTCGCTTTTTATATGCCCGGTTTCTTTGCCCTCTACTAAGTCGCATTTTGTAAAAATGCCCAACGCTTTTACTGCAGGGCGGCCCATCTTTTCCCACTCTTCCCAAAGCCTGTCTATAGGAGCTGTGACATCCACAATCAAAAGCACAAGATCAGCCTCGCGCCCCACCTGCCTGGTTTTTTCTACTCCCTTTTTTTCGACGGAGTCTAAAGACTCTCTGAGCCCAGCCGTATCGTGAAGTCTCAGTGTCAGGCTTGTTGTTTTTCCATGAAGTGTGATTTTTTCTCTCACCACATCCCGCGTGGTCCCTGCAATTTCTGAGACGATAGCTCTGTCTGCGCCCAAAAGTGCATTAAAAAAACTTGATTTACCAGCGTTAGGTAAACCTAAAAAACCAACGTTCACTCCCTCCTGAATTTTTTCTCCTCTTTCAAAACTGTTTTTAAGCCGCGTAATTTTTTCTTTGAGTTCAAAAACTCTTTTTTTTAAATTTAGAAGACTAACCTCCTCTACGTCTTGATCTGAGAAATCAATCCCAAGTGCACTTAGGGCCACAAGCTCCCTCATCTCGTGGGCAAGCTCTGATAAAAGTGGGTTCATCAGTCCACTCATTTTTTCTAGAGCCAAAGCTGTAGCCCCTTGATTTGTAGAAGAAATCAAGTCTGCAACTCCTTGAGACTGTGAGAGACTCATTTTTCCATTTTTTACCGCCCGGAAACTAAACTCTCCCGGGAGGGCTTGCCTGACGCCAAGAGTAAAGAGTTCAAAAAAAACAGCGGTGGTAACCGCTGCGCTGCCATGCAAATGCAACTCCACCACGTCTTCTCCCGTAAAACTATGGGGTCTTGGAAAATAAACCGCCAATGCGTCATCTATACATGCCCCGTCTTGAGATTGGATTTTTGCCCGAAATAAGGCTCTTGGTTTTTGTTGTGTTATTTTTTCTAGACCACAGATTTTCTCGAATACAGAAAATGCTTTATTCCCACTCAGTCTTAAAATGACAATGGGTCCGCCAACTGCCGTGGTCAACGCCACAATGGTGTCTTCTGACAAGTAGCCAGAGAGGTTGTGCGCACCACCTCCTCCCAGGCCGCTACGCTTTTGCTCCTTGAACTGCATGGGAAATCCCTAACTTTTTATTAATCATGAGTTGCCTTAAAATCCCGGCCAACGAATTGACCAACATATAAATCGTCAGCCCCGCTGGCAGTGGCAACATAAAAACCCCAAAAATAATCGGCATAAATTGCATCATTTTAGCCTGGGTAGGATCCATGGTTGTATTGGGTGTCAGTTTTTGATTGATAAACATTACCAGAGTCAAAATCACCGGGGTGACATAATAGGGGTCTTTTGCTGAAAGGTCTTGAATCCAAAACGCAAACGGCGCCTGATAAAGTTCGATAGAACTATAAAGAACCCGATAAAGTGCGATAAAAACAGGAAGCTGAACTAAAATAGGCAAACACCCTGCCATGGGGTTATAGCCATGGGTTTTCATGAGAGAGAGCATCTCTCGGTTCAATCCTTCTTTGTCGTCTCCAAATTTTTCTTTTAATTTCTGAATCTGAGGCTGAATTTTTGCCATCTCCCTCATGCTTTTCATGCTTTTTAGATTAAGGGGGTAAGTTAAAATATTCACAAGGAGAGTCAGAAAAATAATAGAAAGCCCATAGTTTTGAAAAATCTTATACAACCACTGCATTACGCGCAGAAGGGGGTAAGCAAAAAAAGTAAACCAACCTAAATCCACTGTGTGATCCAAGGTGGGATCCATTGTTCTCAAGAGCTGAATTTGTTTCGGCCCAAAATAGGCCCTCAAAGACGTCGAAAAGGAGTTACCCTGCACAGGATATACAAGGCTAATTCTTTTTTTACCACCGTCCAAAGGTTGAACGAGGGCTTTGATTTCTTCCGCAGGCAAAAGCGCCAATAAAAAATACCGACTCGAAAGTGCAATCCATTTTGCAGGAGTTAATGACTCCTGCAGTTTAACTTCGTCTTTTGTGAGAATCCGTGTGATTTCTTTGTTCGACCAATACAGAAGCTGTCGGTCTTCAGCTTCTGCGTCATTGTCTGGGGCTCTCGAAACCAAAGACAAAAATGCATATTTTGGGACTTTGGCTTTAAACTCTGCTTTAAGGTTGATTTGAACCCCAGACTCTTCGTTTTTGACTGCCTTTATCTCTTTCGTGATCCTCAGATTTCCGTCTTCGTACGTCCACAAAAGCCCACCGGCTGACTGAGAAAGGCTCCCCTGTATGTTTTCTAAATAGGCATACTCAGGCAAATCAAAAGCCATTTCTCCTTGGGCTGGGTCATTAGAAAGAACACTAAAATCGATCGGTTGAGCGGCGTCTGATTTGTCTTTTTTATAGTTTTTTAAGGACCAATTTGAAAACAGAAGGTTTTTGTCGTTTACGGAGACCGTCCCAGAAAAAGACTCCATAGATTTTGTTTCGTTGGGTTTAGTTTGCTCCATGGGCTTAGAAAGAGCGGCTGTGGGGGTTTCTTTGTAGACTTGGGGAGCCTCTTTTTTCACTTCTTGTTGCCCAACCGGTGGATTTGTGGGCATTCTCGGTTCTAAATAGGTTTTTTGCCAAAAAATAAAAATGAGGAAACAGAGAGAAAGCGCTAAAACTGTTTTTTGATCCATAAATTACCTTGCTCCTCCAAAGGGGTGACAGCTTCCAATCCTTTTTAAGGACATGTAACCTCCCCTGAAAACTCCGTATTTTAAAAGGCTTGCCTTCGAAAACCGACTGCAGCTCAGTTTATAACGACATCCCATACCCGATCCACCCAGGCTATGAAGGGCGGGGGATAAGAAAAAATGGTAAAAATTAAACAAAGTTTTTAGGATTGTTTGCATAAAATCTCTTTCTTTAATCCTTCTATTAGACATTTTCTTAACACCCTGGAGAAATTTTTAACAATCCTTTTGCTGGCTGGGATCACAACATTATAATCAAAGCTTCCAAGTTCGTGGCTCAAGTTTCTAAAAATCTCACGAATCTGTCTCTTGGTGCTATTTCTGTCTACAGAAGAACCTTTGGCCTTAATCGTCATTCCAAGCCTAAAATGACCTATTTCGTTTTTTACGCGATAGACAATACATTCGGAAAAACGAAACACCTCGCTCTTTCCAAAAAAATTTTTGTATTCCCAAGAATGACAGAGCTTCTGTGCGGCTCCGAGCTCTCTCCCTGATGACATTACTTACTGGAGCGAGTTGGCACGAGTTGCTTTCGCTTCCGTGCGCGGCGCCTTTTTAGCACTTTGCGTCCTGATTTGGTTTTCATCCTTGCACGAAAGCCATGCCTTCGTCGGCGTTTTGTTCGGCTCGGTTGGTAGGTGCGTTTCATAACAGAGAAAAGAGTTATAAGACGAAGCCGTCATTGTCAAGAATAAGCACTCATGCTATCTCAGGATTCTCTCCGTATGAGGACAACATTAAATATTGATTCTTCTGAGTGGCCTGAGGTATGGCAAGCGACTTATCGCATTTTAGAGCAGTCGATTGTATCCACACAGTTGCGTGCTTGGGTTCAACCCCTTCAATTGGAAAAGACAGAACAGACTGAAAAAGGGCTCAAAATCTTTTTCTTGGCCCCCAATGATTTCAGCGTGCAGTGGATCAAAGACCACTACATCAAGGCCATGGAACTAGCCTTTACTCAGGTCGTGGGTTTACCCTGCACTATTTATTTTACTATCCAAGAGGGGGGGGGGCAGAAAATAAATCAAAACTCCACTATGCAAACGGACATGTACACACAAACACCCCAAATCGTTTCGGCGCCGCAACATTCCATCCAACACCCTAGTGATAACGGCCTTGATCCAAGGTATGTTTTTGAAAGTTTTATTGTTGGGGCAAGCAATCAATTTGCACAAGCCTCTGCCGTAGCTGTGTCTGAGCAGCCTGCAAAACAATATAATCCTCTTTTTCTCTATAGTTCTCCTGGGTTAGGAAAAACACACATCCTCCATGCCATTGGAAATCAGGTTATTAAAAACAACCCACATCATCGGGTGGCTTACTTGTCTGCCGAAAAATTTGTAAATGAAATGATCGATTGCCTCCAACACAATAAGATGAGCAACTTTAGGGCAAAATACCGAGACAGCTATGATGTCATTTTAGTGGACGACATCCAGTTTATTGCAGGAAAAGTAAAATCAGAGGAGGAGTTTTTCCACACTTTTAATGCACTTCATAGCACAAAAAGACAAATTGTTTTAACAAGCGATCGGCCCCCAAAAGATATTGAGGGACTCGAAGAAAGAGTGAGAACACGTTTTGAGTGGGGACTTATTGCAGACATCCAACCCCCAGAAATCGAAACTAGAATTGCCATTCTAAAATCAAAAGCAGAAAGAGAGGATATTTACTTACCTGATGATGTCTCCGTCTTTATTGCAACTTATGTAAAAACAAATGTGAGGGAACTCGAAGGCCTGCTCATTCGACTCCAAGCACAGGCCTCTTTGAGCGGTGCGGAGATTTCTTTAGAAATGGCAAAAGGAGAACTAAAAAACTCGATTCCAGAAGAGGGCTCACATTTTACGGTCGAAGCCATCCAAAATGCCGTAGCTAAACATTTTCAGATCAAAGTGCAAGAACTCAAGTCCAATGCAAGAAATAAATCAGTTTCTCTTCCACGACAGGTGGCCATGTATTTGATTCGCAAATACACCGGGCTTGGGTTTCGTGAAATAGGCCTGTACTTTGGAGGAAAAGATCACTCCACCATCTTGCATGCCTGTAATAAAATTGAAAAGGGTCAGGACTCCACTCCAGAAATTCATAACGCAGTCGAGTCGGTGCAAAACTTATTATAAACACCTGTAGTTGTAGTCTGATTGACAACCACTGTTAACCATTAAAATTATTACATGATTAAAAGTGTTTTATCAGATACCACTTTTTTTGTGGATAACCCTGTGGATAAGTCTGTGGACAAATTGTTAAGGAAAAAGTTATCCACAAGTTATCCACAGGGTTATCCACAAGTTATCCACATATTACACAGATACTATATTTTATAATTTCAATATGTTAACAAGTTATCCACATTTATTACACTAAAACAGCACATTGTTAAAATAGCTAATACTAGTCGCGGTCCGGTCAAGATTTGTGGATAACTCTAAAAAAAGGCATAAAAAACACTGTTTTTTTAGATGACACTGGAGCATAAAACTCTGCAAAAAAAGTTATCCACAAATTACTTGTGGATAACTTGTGGATAACTCATTTTTATACGGTGGGTTATAAAGTTATCCACAATTATAGAAAAGTTATCCACAAGTTATCCCCAGACTTATCCACCAGGATTATTTAATATTATCATATAGATAACTGAGTTATCCACCAATTCACACCCCCTACTACTACTACTCATATATTTATATATCTTCTTTTCTTTTTTGGTACAGAGGTTTAAAAGAGATTGGGGTTAAAAAATGAAATTTACAATTGATCGAGATCCCCTATTGGGGGCCTTATTAAAAACACAGAACGTTGTAGAAAAAAAGAACACCGTTGCTATCTTGGCAAATGTTTTATGTTCTGTTTCTCAACAAGAGCTTTCTATTTTTGCAACAGACTTAGAGGTTGGAGTAAAAATTAGACTTCCTATTGAAAATTCGGAGGAAGGAAAACTGACCCTCTCTGCAAAGCATATTTTAGATATTGTCAAAGAACTCCCCCCTCAAAAGAAAATAGAAATTACAAGAAAAGAAAATCATTGGATTGAACTCGTCTCTGGAAAATCTAAATTTAATATTGTCAGTCTACCCGCTGACGAATTTCCCGCACTTCCTGATTTTGAAAGCAAGAAGTTTTTGGAAGCAAGAACTGACGCTTTAAAACAAATGATTGATTGCACTCACTTTGCGGTTTCTACAGATGCAACACGGTATAATTTAACAGGGGTTTATTTTGAGCCTTTAGAAAGCAATCTCATGAGGATGACGGCCATTGATGGGCATCGTCTTTCTTTTGTAGATCATGAAGTATTTTTAAAAACTCCGGATTTAAAAAGAGGAATGATCATTCCTAAAAAGGGATTAGGAGAGTTGAGAAAACTCTTAGAGGAGTCTTCCTCGTCGGTTTCAGTGGCTTTCGAGAAAGGCTATTTTTTTGCAAGAAACCAAAATGTTTATCTTTTTGTGCGTCTAATAGAGGGAGAGTATCCTGAATATCGTCAAATTATTCCAAAGGCTACACAAAGAGTTATTAAAATAAAACATCAAGACTTTTATTCGGCTCTAAAAAGAGTGAGTTTGCTTGCACACGAAAAAAGCAAGGCTGTAAAATTTATTTTTCAAGAAAATCTCCTGACGATTACTTCGAGTAATCCAGACATGGGAGAGGCTAAAGAAGAACTCGATATTGAGTATTCTGCAGAAGATACCGAAGTCGGTTTTAATTCGAAATACCTATTGGATTATTTAGCTGTAGTGAATTCGGAATATATAGAATTCTCCTTTAAAGACCGGCAAAGCCCGGGGATTTTAAGGGGGGTTGGGCAGCAAAACCACACTTATGTCATCATGCCAATGAGAATTTAATTTTCTATTTATTTTAAAATAGAGAACTAAACTGTGTTACTCGTCTTAAAATGAGGGTTTCTCAACTTAAAGTTAAGAATATAAGAAATATAAGCAACTGCGAGCTTGATTTGGACCCCAAAATAAATCTATTTATTGGGAAAAATGGTCAGGGTAAGACCAGTTTTTTGGAGTGTCTATCTCTTCTTTCAACTTTACGGTCTTTTAGAAAATCAAAAATAGAAGAATTGATTCAAAAAGGAAAAACAGAGTCTTATACTCTGTGTAAAATAAAAGATGGGGAGAAAGGGGATTCCTCTTGGGAGACAGAGCTTAAGGTCAGTTTTTTTATAAGCGAGAACGAAAAGGTTTCTAAGGCAGCATCTATTAATCAAAAGCCCTTTAAAAGCTCTACACGCTATTTAAAACAACGATTTGGATCTTATGAGTTAGGATTCCACTGCATCGTTTTTAATCCTAGAGACCACTATTTAGTAGATGACGAGCCTGCCCAAAGAAGGAGTTATTTAGATCAGGTTTTATCGGCAGAAGACGAAACCTATTTGGACTTAGTGAGGAAGTATGGCCGGATCCTTCAACAAAAAAATGCAGCCCTGAAGTCCATCGAAAATCCATCGCGCGCACTGATTTTGGGTTTTACAGAGGCCCTTTGTAGCCAGGGGTGTAAAATTACTTTAGAACGATTTGGATGGGTGCAAAGGCTCCAAAAAGAACTTTCAAAAATAATGTATAAAATAGCTCCAGATTCGCCTCTGCTAGGGGTAAAATACATCAGTAATTTGAAATGGGAATGCTATAATTTCCAAAATAATTTCAATAACTTAAAAGCAGATCATTTCTCTGGACAAGAGCCCCCACCTTCATTAGAACTATTAGAAAAAGCTTATTGGAAACAGTACTCTTTATTAGAAAGGAATGAGTATCGATTAAAAACCTCCCTTGTAGGGCCCCATCGAGATGATTGGAGCCTCTTTTTAGGAGAGAACGTTCTAAAAGGGTATGGTTCGCAAGGCGAAGTGAGATCGGCGCTGCTTGCTCTTAAATTATCAGAGCTTGGTTTGTTTAGAGAAAAAACAAACCATCGACCAGTTTTTTTATTGGATGATTTTTCGTCTGAGTTGGACAGGCAACGACGCGAGTTTTTATTAAGTTATCTTTTGGATACAGATCTTCAGGTTTTTATTACATCGACGGAAGATTTATTTAAAAAGGGAAAAAAGTTTTTTATTTCAGAAGGAACATATTTAAAAGGAACGTATGACGATCGAACAAACCAGCCTGAATGCGAATGATTATTCTGCAGATAAAATAAAAATTTTAGAAGGCCTTGAAGCGGTTCGAAAACGTCCCGGTATGTATATCGGAGATACTGGGGTGAGAGGACTTCACCACTGTGTTTATGAAATCGTTGACAACTCTATCGATGAGGCTTTGGCAGGATTTGCAAAAAATGTCTCTGTCTTAGTCCACGCAGATAACAGTGTGACAGTAGAGGACGATGGAAGAGGAATTCCAGTGGGCATGCATAGTTCTGGCGTTTCTGCTGTCGAAGTTGTCATGACCAAACTCCATGCGGGAGGAAAATTTAATGATGCTGACAGTGCCTACAAAGTTTCTGGAGGTTTGCACGGAGTGGGCGCTGCCGTCGTAAATGCCTTGTCTGAGGTCCTTCATGTTGAAGTCAGACAAAATGGAAAAGTCTATAAACAAACATTCAAAAGAGGCATTCCTGTTGCACCACTAAAAGAAGTTGGAGTCACAGACAAAAGAGGAACGGTGACGACCTTTAAGCCGGACCCAGAAATTTTTGAGATTCTCGAGTTTAGCATTGATGTTTTAGCCGGAAGGTTGAGAGAACTCGCATTTTTAAATAGTGGAATTACTATTTTCCTTATTGACGAACGGCTTGAGCCACAGAAAAAATCAGAATTTCATTACGCAGGGGGCTTGGTCCAATTTATTGAGTACATCAATAAATCAAAACAAAAATTACATGACAAAGTGATTTATTTTTTACAAGAAAAAGACCGTTGTACATTTGAGCTTGCTATGCAGTGGAATGATTCTTATTCTGAGACGATCTCATCTTATGTCAACAACATCAATACAATCGAAGGGGGAACCCACCTCAGCGGTTTTAGAACAGCCCTCACACGCGTCGTGAACAAATATGCCAATGACTCTGGGCTGAATAAAAACCTAAAAGAACCTCTCACGGGCGAAGATATTAGAGAAGGCATCGCCTGTGTGATTAGCTTAAAAATTCCAGACCCTCAATTCGAAGGACAAACCAAAACAAAATTGGGCAATAGCGAAGTCGAAGGGTTTGTGAACACAGCCCTTTATGAAAAACTGACAGATTATTTTGAACAGAATCCAAGTATTGCAAAAAGAGTCGTTCAAAAAGGAATTGATTCTGCCCAGGCTAGAATTGCTGCACGAAAAGCCAGAGACCTAACCCGACGAAAAACAGCGCTTGATTGGAGTGGTTTGCCCGGAAAAATGGCAGATTGCCAAGAAAAAGATCCGGCACTTTGTGAGATTTTTTTAGTCGAAGGAGACAGCGCGGGTGGTTCTGCTAAACAGGGGCGAGACCGAAAAAACCAGGCTATCCTCCCCCTCAAGGGAAAAATTTTGAATGTCGAAAAAGCACGGTTTGATAAAATGCTTTCTTCCGAAGAAATTCGTGTTCTCATTACGGCCCTTGGGGCCGGAATTGGAAAAGAAGACTTTGATATTTCAAAACTCAGATATCATAAAATTATTATCACCTGTGATGCGGACGTGGACGGGTCTCACATTCGGACGTTGCTTTTAACCTTTTTTTACCGGCAAATGCCGGAGATCGTAGATAGAGGCTATCTCTACATTGCTCAACCCCCACTCTTTAAAGTTAAAAAAGCATCAAAAGAAAAATATTTAAAAAATGAACAGGAGCTCGCCGAGTTTCTGTTGCTCAGCGGGACAGATGGAATTCAAATCAAAGGTCCCAAAGGGATTCTCCCCATGAGCCAAGTGGCGCTTTCTTTGAAAGCAGCGACGCGGTTTTCGAAAGCAGTCGAAAGGATGGCAAAAAAAATCAATCCTGGGGTTCTAAAATTACTGGTGCAGTTTCGGGTCCATTCCTCAGTATTAGAGACAAAGGAAAAACTAGAAGCAGTTTTAAATAAAATTTCTGAAGAGGCCACAAAAGCAGAGCTCTCTTTTCATTTTTCTTTGACCCAAGACTCGGAACACAGTGCGTGGAGCGCAGATCTAGAGACCCTAGTGCACGGGGCAAAGAAAGTTTATCGCATCAATATGATGGTTTTAGATTCGTCAGAATACGAAGACCTCGGGAAACAGTTTCAGATCATGCAAACTTTGGGGGATGGGCCGTTCGAAGTTTCTACGGCAGGAAAAACTGATTTTATTGTAAAAAACACGGAAGAATTAAACGAAAAAATTTTAGAAAAAGCAAAAACAGGCCTAACTCTGCAACGCTACAAAGGCCTTGGAGAAATGAATGCAGAACAACTGTGGGAAACCACTCTGGATCCCACAAAGAGAATTTTGCTCAAAGTTTCGGTCGAAGATGCAGTAGGTGCCGACTCTATTTTTTCAGTTTTAATGGGAGATCAGGTGGAGCCGCGAAGGCAATTTATAGAAGAAAATGCTTTGCGTGTAAGAAATCTGGATATTTAAAGATAGATTAAAGATATCTAAAGACATCGTAAAGAGGATTTATGACAGAAATGGTCCAACCGACACAGCCCCCCAGTCCAACAGATAAAAACATTGTTGTGGTCAACATTGAAGACGAGATGAGAGGAGCTTATCTTGATTATGCTATGAGTGTGATCGTTGGACGCGCACTTCCTGATGTGCGAGATGGATTAAAGCCCGTTCATCGCCGTGTGCTTTTTGCCATGTATGATTTGGGGAACACACACAACAAAGCCTATAAAAAATCTGCCAGAATTGTCGGAGATGTCATTGGTAAATACCACCCCCACGGGGACATTGCGGTCTACGATACCATTGTGCGAATGGCCCAAGATTTTTCTTTGAGGTACCCCCTTATAGATGGGCAGGGAAATTTTGGTTCTGTGGATGGAGATGCTCCCGCAGCCATGCGGTACACAGAAATCCGAATGGCCAAGGTTACAGAGGACGTTCTCTCAGACTTAGACAAAGAGACCGTGGATTTTAGCCCCAATTATGATGAGAGCTTAAAAGAACCCAACGTTCTTCCCACCCGTATTCCGAACTTATTGGTGAATGGTTCTTCGGGGATTGCAGTGGGCATGGCCACCAACATCCCTCCTCATAATTTGAACGAAGTGGTAGACGCCACAATGGCCCTTATTGATAATCCAAGCCTGGGAGTTTCAGATCTCTTAGAACACATTAAAGGGCCTGATTTTCCAACAGCGGCATATATTTTTGGAGGTCCAGAAATTAAAGAAGCTTATCTTTCGGGGAGGGGCTCTATCTCGGTTCGAGCAAAAGCAGAAATTGAGATCTGGAAAGGAGATCGGGAAAGAATTATCATTACAGAGCTGCCCTACCAGGTTAACAAAGCCAGGCTGATCGAAAAAATTGCAGACTTAGTTCGAGATAAAAAAATTGAAGGGATTTCGGACTTAAGAGACGAATCTGATAGAACTGGAATGAGGGTCGTCGTTGAAATTAAAAGAGGAGAAAACTCGAATGTTCTTCTCAATCAGCTCTATAAAATGACCCAGCTTCAAGAAAATTTTGGGATCAATATGCTCGCTATTCACCATGGACAACCCAAAGTTTTTAATCTGAAAGAAATGATCTGGGCGTTTGTGGAGCACAGAAAAGATGTCGTGACCCGAAGGACGTCTTTCGAACTCAAAAAGGCCCTGGCCAGAGCACATATTTTAGAGGGTTTAAAAAAGGCCGTCGAAAATATTGACTCTGTGATTACGCTCATTAAAGCAGCAAAAAACCCAGAAGAGGCCAAATCTGGATTGATAGCCAAGTATGAATTTAGCGACATTCAATCGCAAGCTATCTTAGAGATGAGACTCCAAAGACTTACAGGTTTGGAGAGAGAAAAAATCATCGAAGAGTATAAACAAGTTTTAATTTTCATCGCAGAACTCAAAAAAATATTGGCAAGCGATGGGTTGATTTATTCGATCATTAAAACAGAACTCCTCGAAGTTAAGCAAAATTATGGGGATGCCAGAAGAACAGAGATTGTCTACGGGGTCACAACAGACCTCGGGGTAGAGGACCTTATTGCGGACGAAGATACTCTCGTTTCTATTACTCACACCGGGTATGTCAAAAGAGCAGACCCCGGCCTGTTTCGAAGCCAACACCGAGGAGGCAAAGGGGTTCGGGCGGTGACTACGGGAGACGAAGACTTTGTCACGGCTATTTATAAAACCAACACGCTCAGTTACCTGCTTTGTTTCACGGATAAGGGAAAACTCCATTGGCTCAAAGTCTATAAAATTCCAGAGGCCAGCCGAAGTGCAAAAGGCAAAGCCATTGTGAATTTACTTTCACTTTCTCCAGGCGAAAAAATAAAAGCTATTTTATCTGTGCGAGAATTCAAAGAAAATGAATTTATTTTAATGGTCACTAAAAATGGAGTCATTAAAAAAACAGCGCTCAGTGAGTTTAAAAACATACGAGTAGCCGGAATTTTTGCAATCCAAATAGACGAGGGAGACGAGCTTATTTCGGCTAAAATGACAAACGGAAATAATGAGGTTTTTTTATGCACCAAGGAAGGCATGTCTATTCGTTTTAGTGAGGAGGATGTGCGAGCGATGGGGCGCACAGCGCGCGGAGTTTGTGGGATGTCTTTAGATAAGGAAGACCGCGTGATTGCGGTGGAGGTTTTAGAGGGCACACACTACGAAATTTTGACGATCACCGAACTGGGCTATGGAAAAAGAACACCGGTTTCAGAGTATCGAGTTCAAAGTCGGGGTGGAGTTGGGGTGATCACACTGAAGACCACAGAGAAAACCGGAGCGGTCACGGGAGCAAGGCAGGTTTTAGCTAAAGATGACCTCATGCTTGTTTCTAACAAAGGGCAAATGATCCGGATTAAAGTGGGAGAAATTTCCGAGCAGGGGAGAAATACACAAGGAGTTAGGCTCATGAACGTTTCGTCAGGCGAAAAAGTAGTGGCTTTCGAGTACTTAGCCGAAAGTGCACTAGAGCCTCTCGAAAATGGCCAAACCAAAGAATGAAGAAACGGAATCTCCTCTTTTTTGTTTTTCTGTTTAGTTGTACGAATTCAAGCTTAAAAAACCAGTATTTATTTGCCGAAAAACTTTGGAAAGACCAAAAGTATGGCGCTGCCGTCAGTGAGTTTGAGAAAATCACCCGAAAAGACGCGTTGGGCAAAATTGGACTCCGGGCGCTCTACCAGGGGGCGATGATTCAAGCGCTCTATTTATTTCAATATCCAGACGCAGTTCAAAAACTAAAAATATTTTCTGAAAAAACAGATCAGGTGCAAGACGCATGGGAAGCCCAAAAGCTCATCGGCGAGATTTTTTTTTCTCAGCTTGAAAACTACGAAAAAGCAAGCCAGCACTACGAAACCTTACTTAAAAACAATCCAAACGTAAAAGAGGGCCCAGAGTTTTTATTCCGGATAGCCAAGAGCCATTTTTTTCTTTCACAGTTTGATGAGGCATTAAAAATCTATGAAGATTTGATTCAGCATTATTCCGAGACAGAGTGGGGACAAAAAGCGCTTTTTGAATCTGCCGCAACCAGTTGTATTCGTGCCGGTAAGCCCACAGAACAGGGGCAAAATCAGCTTTATCAGGCAGGAATAGACCGCTATGAGAAATTTTTAAGTCTTTATCCGAAAAGCAAATGGGCTATTCAAGCCAAGTTTGGAATTGCCAACTGTCTCGAAGAAATGGATAAACTTGATGTTGCAGAAAGTCATTACCAAGAAATTAGGACGAGTTACCCCTCCCCCAAAATTATAGATTTGAAGTTGAGGAGGATTGCAGAAAGAAAAATGCAGCGGGGCAACCATTGAAAAAAGAAACAGAAGACCCAAACTCTTCTTTAAAAAAAATAGGTCTCCTTGGCGTGATTGTGGGGGTTTTGGTGGGTTATACAGGAGCAGGCTTTGGGTTGGGTTACTTAGCTTGGCAAAAATGGGGGGCTCCATGGTGGGTTATTCTTATTTTAGGGGTGATCAGTTTTTCTTTGGCCATTTTTAAAATATATGAGATTTCAGAAAAAAATTTATAAATATAATGGAATGTGGTATCCGTTGTTCAAAGGAAAAAGACAATGCATGACGAACATGGGTTTAACTGGATAGATCAGATCTCGTTTCTGAAGTCTTTTCCAAACCATGTTGTGATGGTGATTTTGATTGGTGCCGGTTTGATCTTAGCATCCACAGTGGCGCGATTGCAGCTCAAGCAGGCCATGAAGTCAAAAGAGGGCGGGATAGTCCCAGAGCCAAAACTTACCTATAGAAATTTTTTTGAAATAGTCGCAGAGAGTCTTTATAAGCTCGTAGAGAGTGTGATTGGGCACCACGACGCGCCCCGGTATTTTCCTCTCATAGGGTGTCTTTTTACGTTTATTTTAACGTGTAATTTGATGGGGCTTATCCCGGGTTTTGCTCCTCCAACGGCGAATCTCAATACGACCCTGGCGCTTGGGATATTTGTATTTCTTTATTACAACTATCAGGGGTTTCGAGCTCACGGGATTGGTTACGTAAAGCATTTTTTAGGTCCCGTTTGGTACATGGCCCCTCTTTTATTTTTTATTGAGTTGGCGTCCCATGTATTTCGCCCCTTTTCGCTGGGTTTACGTCTGCGGGGAAACATCATGGGAGACCATATTGTGGTCGGAGTTTTTAGTGGCATGGTGCCATATTTACTCCCTGTTATTTTTTATGGCTTAGGGCTATTTGTAGCTTTTATTCAGGCTTTTGTTTTTTGTTTGCTGACGATGGTGTATATTTCATTATCAACAGCGCATGATCACTAACACAAAGAAAGGGAACCTCGTTATGTTAAAAAAAGTATTACTTATTTTGGGCACTTTTACCGTTCTATTTGGGTCTTTAGCTTTTGGCTCTGAGTCACAAGGAGGAAGTGGCGACGCCTATTCTTCTTTGGGAGCAGCTTTAGCCATCGGTTTGGCCGCTCTAGGTGGAGGTTTAGGGCAAGGTAAGGTGGCCGCAGCAGCTGTAGAGGGTACAGCCAGAAATCCTCAAGCCTCTGGAAAAATATTTGTGCAGATGATTGTTGGATTAGCGCTCATTGAGTCCTTAGTTATTTACGCGCTCATTGTTTCGCTTGTTAAAATTAAAACTTAATGCGGTCTACCACACCTTTTGTTTTTCTCTTTTGTCTTTGTATTGGATTTGGGTGCGCTGGGCTAAGTCCTCGTGCACCCGTACCCGGAGTTTTGTTTTCAGATGTGGCGGGTCCTGAGGCAGCCACTTCAAATCAAAATGGCTCACGCGCGGGTGAGGCCTGCGTAAAATCAATCTTAGGACTTGTTGCAACTGGAGATGCAAGCATTGAAACAGCTCGAAGAAATGGCGGGATCACAATGATCACTTCTGTTGACGTGAGCTTTGCAAACTACCTGGGAGTTTTTTCGAAGTACTGCACGATTGTAAGAGGACACTAAATCTATTTTACGGTGAATGCAAAACCCAGTGGGTTTGTCAGATCTGTTGTATAAGAGCCGCCAGCCGCAGAAAGTGTGCACCCGCCCAGAATTGCGTATTTTAGGATAGTACTTGGGCCATAGTTCGCAATATAGGCGAAGGCGTTTGTAGGATCAACACCAATGCCCGACGCAACACTTGCTGCGGCGAGAGCATAACTTGCAGAGCTAGACAAAGTTCCGTCAATAGCACTTCGGATAAAGCTGCTCAGAGTATTCGCGGTGTCATTTGTAACAAAAAGACATCCAGAAGTTACAGCAATGCCGGTCGAGCCTGTGGCAGCTCCAGGTAGCGTGTAATCAGCAATAGCGCTTAAAGCCCCAGAGGTGGTAGTGATCGAAAAAAACCTCACAAAATTTCCACCGGCGGCATAGTGTACTGTATAAGCATATTTGCTCTGTGGGTCTACCGCAACAGCGCGTGGATTGGCTCCGGTGTCGTATACGGCAACAAGGGTAAGAACACCCGTTCCGGAATTGAT
>CAZBEI010000015.1:0-29380 GCA_964490895.1 uncultured Bdellovibrio sp.
ACTCCCTATTAAAGTAGTCACCCCCACACTGGGGATTACATTGCAGTGAGTTATATAGTAATAATGCGGTGCGGTCAAGAATTTTTTGGTGTGGTGGAGTCCCCCAAAATTTCTGATCCCGCTGGCTGCCACCGTTGGAAGTCTGGGTAATTTTCCTTGGGGGGTGAGGTATTTTAGGGATTGCACCCCTTTGCTTTTTTTTGACTGTCTGATTTGCAGCATAATCCACATAGGTGTTGCGGATTATCATCATATCCAGTAATATATATGTCAGATGTCATCATTTTTTAGGAGAGAGTTAAGTCTGTCTAAGTTACTAGAATTAAAAAGTTTTTTCTTGTTCGGAGCACGTGGAACGGGGAAAAGCTTTCTGATTCAGAAGGAGCAGAGGGGGTGGCCAGTATTTGACCTCCTGGATTCGGACATTTTTACGGCCTTAGTGAGGCGTCCAAAGTTAATCGGAGAGAGGATCCCAAAGGATGCATCCATTGTGGTGATTGATGAAATTCAAATTTTTCCTGAACTTCTTAATGAGGTGCATCGACTGATTTCAAGTCGGGGGTTAAAATTTCTTCTGACTGGAAGTAGTGCTAGAAAATTAAGAAGAAAAGGGACCAACCTGTTGGCAGGTCGGGCGTGGGAGGCGAGACTCTTTCCATTGGTTTTTTCTGAAATTCAGGATTTTGATTTAGAAAACCACTTAACACGCGGCGGACTCCCTTCTGTTTATCTCAGCTCTCATCCTTTTGAAGAGTTAAACAGTTACGTCAATCTCTACCTCAAAGAAGAAATTAACGCAGAGGCTCTTTCCAGACATCTGAGTGCATTCAGTCGGTTTTTAGAAATCATGGCTTTCCAAAATTCTGAAGAGTTAAGCTTTGAAGGCATTGCAAGTGATGTTGGGATCTCCGCTGGGACTGTGAGAAATTATATTGAGGTTCTGCAAGATACTCTCATTGGTTTTGTGTTGCCTGCATTTAAAGAAACAAAAAAAAGAAAGCCCATTTCTCGTGCTAAGTTTTATTATTTCGATGTCGGTGTTGGAAATTTTCTTGCTAAAAGAGAAGCCATCAAAGCGGGCAGTGAAGCTTTTGGAAAAGCATTCGAGCATTTCATAGTTTTAGAGCTAAGAGCCTATTTGCACTACCGCCGCTTACGCCACGAACTTTGTTACTGGCGAAGTACTTCTGGATTCGAAGTGGACTTGGTGGTGGGAAAAAAATTAGCCATCGAAATTAAATCCTCAGACCTTGTTGTTGAGAGGCACCTTAAGGGTTTGGATGCTTTAAAGGAAGAGGGGTTGATCGAACGCTATTTTGTTGTGAGCCGCGACGAAAATCGCAGAACAGTCAACGGGATAGAGATTGTTCCTTGGAAAACGTTTTTACTGGACCTTTGGGGAGATAAAATTCTATAAGGACCGCTAAAACAATATCTTTTCACATTATGAAAAAAGATTTAATAATAGAGCATGACTGACATTCATAAGAAAACCCCTATTTTCATCGCCTCAGACCACGCAGGTGTAGATTTAAAAGAAAAAATAAAACACGCCCTCAAAGAATGGCAGTGGGAGGATCTGGGCCCAAGCGATCAAGCTCGCGTAGACTATCCGGACTACGCTCATGCATTAGCGCAGAAGATTTCGAGTGGGCTCTCTCAGGGACAAGAACTTCGAGGGGTGCTCATCTGTGGTTCTGGCATTGGGATGGCAGTGGCAGCCAACAAAGTTCCAGGCATTAGAGCGGCCTCTGTTGAAAGCCTCCAAGCAGCTAAACTTTCTCGAGAGCACAACAATGCCAATGTTTTATGTCTGGGCGCTAGGCTTCTGGAAGAAAACACCGCGCTTTCCATTGTCCGAGTCTGGCTAGAAACTCCTTTTTCGAAAGACGAACGCCACCAAAAACGGATTTTGAAAATACAAAAAATGGAGGGTCGGTAGGGGCAGGGGAATTACCCTATTTTACTTTTGTCGCGTCTAAAGTAAAATTGGCTTTAGAATGGGAGGATTTCTCCAAGCCACAGTTTCTTAAGAATTTTTTGCATATGTTTTCCTCATCCAGCCGATCCACTGCTCAAAGCTTCGTCCGTTATACCGTGGCTTATATGAGTCGGCACTGGAAACCAGAGCCTTTAGGATCTCTTTTCCGCACACAGAGTTGGATTCATCCTATGTGCGGAATATAGCATTTAAACTTGTTGTTTGCGCACACAGAGTTGTGTATGCTTTTCTTATGGTGTTTGTTGGCAGAACTCAGGAACTAGAGCGTCTTGAAGAGGCTTATCAATCTAAAGAGAGTCGTCTTGCGGTCATCTATGGGCGAAGACGGGTTGGAAAAAGTAGATTGATTGCTGAATTTTCAAAGAGTAAATCCCTGCTTTCATTTGAGGGCCTAGAAGGAGAGCGGACGCCTGTTCAGATTGCCCATTTTACCCGTTCACTGGGAAAACAGCTCAATGAGCCATTTTTAGAAAAAACTCACTTTGAAAAATGGGAGGAAGTATTCGATTACTTGACTCGCTCACGCAAACGACTACCTGGAAAACTAGTCTTATTTCTGGACGAGCTCCAATGGATGGCTGTCGGACAGGAAAAGTTAGTGAGTCTCATCAAATATTACTGGGATAACTATTGGAAGTCAGAAAACATATTTTTGATTCTTTGTGGATCTATTGCACCTTTTATGGTGAACCGTGTGATCCACTCTAAGGCGCTCTATGGTCGAGTTCATATTGAGCTTCTACTGAGGGCCCTTCCACCAGGAGATGCCAAGTTGTTTTTTCGTTCAAAGCGTAGCAACGAAGAGATTCTAAAGTACCTCTTGGTGTTTGGTGGAATACCAAGGTATCTGGAGGCTATTGATTTGAATCAATCTTTCGAAAAAAATATGAATCGTCTTTGTTTTAGGCCAGGCGCAGAGATGGTGGACGAAGTGAAGCGAATATTTTATAGCCACTTTCGCGAGCCGAGAATTTATTTAAAAATTGTAAATGAACTCAAAAATGGGCTACGTACGTTGGATGAACTTGCTCAGACTTTAAAGATGAACTCCGGAGGTGGGCTAAAACGTTATGTTGACAATCTGGTTGACTCTGAGTTTATTCAACACTATCTGCCCTTTTCAAAACGCCGCCAATCTAAGTCCCTGAAGTATAGGCTCTCTGACGAATTTCTTGCTTTTTCATTCAAATACATTCAACCCAATAGACGTCTGATAGATTCGAGTCCCTCCTTGAAACTTTTTGAGTTAGTGACTCGTTCAGGGTGGGAGAGTTGGTTGGGTTATGCATTTGAGAGATTCTGCGTAAAAAATAACCACGTAATCATAAACGCATTGGGAATTCGGGACGAGGTTTTATTCGCGGGTCCTGAGTTTATTCGACATGCTCAGGGATTTCAGATCGACTTACTTTTTGAGAGAGCCGATAAGGTGGTGAGTCTCTGTGAAGTCAAATATTCGAATAAACCCATTGGGACAGAGGTGATCCCTCAGATTGAGAGAAAACTTCGAATGCTCCACGTCCCTCGAGGTTTTAGCGTCGAAAAAGTTCTGATCAGTCTTTATGGACCGGATGACTCCCTCAGAGCGACCGAGTATTTTCACCAATATATCACGCTTCCTCAGCTTCTGGCGTAATGAATTGCATGTCTGGGTGCAGCTGCTAAGTTTTGTAAACTATCATTTCCTGCCGAATCTTTTTTAAAAAGTTCAGCAATATTGTCAACACCTAAGCGCTGAGCAACATTGGCTAACGCATAGCTAATTAGGTCACTTTCTTGTTCCTCGGATTTAGCTAAGATAAGCTTTTCCTTGTTTAAAAGGGCGTCAATTTCTGCAGCGCTTTCTCTTAATATTTCTGATAGAGCATCTGTTCCGTCTAAATCTGGATTAGCAAGCTGGAGAACTGGCAATAGAGCTAATAATCGAGCACGAAGTGTCAGTATGGATTATCTTGATAATCCACGGTACGCTTGTGGCTTATATGAGACGGCACTGGGGGCCTTGCTGGGGTGGGGGTGTGATTTTTTTATACCATGATTTCAAATTTCGATGTAAAATGAAACCATGATATCACGGTTATTAGAACTCCCTCAAAAGAGGAGCTTTTTTGTTTTCGGTCCACGCCAGACAGGGAAAAGTACTCTCATTCGGTCATCTTTTGCTGCTTCGAAAATAAGGGTTTACGACTTTTTAAAAACAGACGAATACCATCGTATTTTAGCACAGCCGGAAATTTTTAGAGAAGAGGTGCAAAGTAGACCATCCCAAATCACTCATATTCTTGTGGACGAAGTTCAACGCATTCCTGATGTCCTCAATGAAGTGCACTGCTTGCTTGAATCACCCAACTCGCCCCATTTTATTTTATCAGGGTCCAGCGCTAGAAAATTAAAACGAGCAAATGCTAATTTGTTAGGCGGGCGAGCTTGGACACTAAAATTATTTCCACTCACTCACTTGGAGCTCGGACAGTTGTTTCAGCTCACTAAAGCGCTTGAATTTGGCACATTGCCCAGTATTTATCTTGAAGGTGATCGTGAAGCAGCTAAAGAATATTTAAAAAGCTATGTCGAGACTTATTTAAAAGAAGAGATAGAAGCAGAAGCTTTGGTGAGGACTAGTGGAGTTTTTTTGAGATTTTTATTTCAGGCAAGTCACGAAAATGGAAAAATAATAAATTATTCAACCATTGCACGAGAGACAGGCACTACACATGTCACCGTGAAAGAGTATTATCAGATATTAGAAGACACACTGGTAGGGTTTTTTTTATTCCCTTTTCATAAATCAAACCGCAAACGGCTGGCGCGACATCCTAAGTTTTATTTTTTTGATACAGGTGTGCAAAGGGCTCTCACCAAAAAACTCAGTCTTGATTTAATCCCGGGTACCATTGAGTTTGGGGATCAGTTTGAGACATGGGTGATCAATGAAACAATGCGGATTGCGTCTTACCTAAAAAAAGATTTCGAGTTTTCTTATTTTAGAACAGAAAGGGGTGCAGAGGTCGATCTGGTGATAGAAACACCTAAAAATCAACTTTTAGGTATTGAGATAAAATCCTCTACGAACCCTAACGCTTCAGATTTTCGTTCTGGATTTAAAGCGATCAAAGAAATCTGTCCACAAATTCGTCCCATTTGCGTGTGCCGTGCTCCTCACGCGAGAAAACAAGAGGGGGTGGAGATTTTACCCTGGAAAGATTATTTTGCATTGTTACAGACTATTTAGGAGCAACGAGCTTTTAGTGGGCTGTCTTTAGGATCTCTTTTCCGCACACAGAGTTGTGTATGCATTTCTTATGATGGGCCCTACGGAGCGTAGACCCATATTAAACCCCCTCATTTTTTGCATTGACTGCTAAAATCAATGGGGGTTAAAATTATAGGATGGCACAGATTAGAAAAAGACTTCTCTTGCTTACTCTGATCAAGCGACTTTAATACTTTGCTGTTATACCTATTCAGTTTTACTTTACCAATCGATACCTAGTCGTACGGCCAGCTCCAAATCTCTGGATGAATTGGAGTTCAAGGAGGCGACTTAAAATCTGTTTTGCAGTAACGGTGGGCTATTTTTATAGCCATGGTATCTCTTAGTGCTAAAAAAAATCCACATCCATCCTTGGGAAAAAAGGGTGCCTACTTGGCTGCCGCTGCTGGGGCTTGAGGTGTGCCGCTGCCACTGACTTTTGTGAGGTAGTCTGCACATGTTGAAACTACAGAGCGGAGTGTTCTTACAACGGGTCCTGATGCTGCGGCTGCCGCTTTGAGTCCAGCCCAAGAAAGAGTAAACCACAAGATGGCGTTTGGGAGAGCCGCAGTTGGGCTAAAGCCCTCTCCCCAAAGGAGTTTAGAAAGGGACATATAAAGCATTGTGCTCACGGCCGCAACCCCGGCATTCAAAATCCATCTGCTGATCAATTGGTTGTCTTCGGTGGGTAACGGAACATGGTCTTTAGTGTAGCCTACGAGTTGTTTTGCTAAATCAAACGAATACAGGCTTGAATTTATTTGAAATTCATTGGGTAAGGGTAGTTTTCCTGCTTCGAAGATGTCTTTTAGGAGTTTTACGCCTTCGGAAATCATTTGAGAGTCTTTGAGCTCATTTCCTTGCTCAATAGCAGTCACAGCAGCTAGAATCCTTGCTCTATTAGCGTTAGCGCTGCCCTTCATCAGTCTCATCGCAGCTTGAATATAAGGCCAGACTGTAGCGTAGCCAAAAGGTATGGACGCAGGAAAAAAAGATCGCTTAGAGATCAAAAGATAGGCTTCTTTCATGAGAGCGCTTCCTGCAAGAGTTGCTAAAGCGCTCATTGACAAAAGAGATGCTGGATTTTCGCCAAGTGCAACATTGAGTGCACTGCCCGCAAATCTAGAAAATGCACCTAACAAAACATAAGCTTGAAATGCGCAAACAATGAGTTCCAATTGACGAGCATGATTTGCAAGGGGGTTAATTCCCTCACCCGTGGCGATGGCGTTTATACCTTCTCCCACTGTTTGTGCCCTGACAAAATCACCAGCATGGCTTGTGGTAGAGACGGGTTGATAGCGATCTGGCGTTTGAAAGGCTCCTGCTTCTCTTTGAGATGTAAGGACTTCAGGTGGTAGAGTCGCTGAGTAAAGGCCAATTTGCTGCCCTTGATCTCCTAGAATAGCAACCCCACCTTTACCTAAAGTTACAACTTGAGCAAATCTATCATCCATTCCTGCGTAGTAAACTGTGCTAATCATGTAGTCCACAAGATACTGCTCTATCGCTATCGCCGTGCTTTCAGGATCTAATACTGCCGCTCTAAATTTTCTATAGAGATCGAGCCATTGCTTGCCAAAAAAAACAAAAGGGAGCGCTTTGTCTAGCAAAAAAGCACGCATGCGTGAGCCCAGTCTGGCAATTGTTGTAGCTGCTTTTTGTCGCATGCCTGGAGTGCTTTGAGCAGCAATACAGTTTCTTTCTATTTCTTGGTAAACTCCTTCTAATCTTTCAATTTCTGGGGCTTCTCCCGCTTTTATTTTTCTGATTGTTTCAGGATCTAATTTACTGAGGAGTCCGTATGCTGTTTTGGTTAACTCAATCCAACGCGCCTGAAGTGCGGGGTTATTTGCAAAACCCGCAAAAAGTTCTATTTTTTCTCCGCTTTGCATCATGAGTAGCGTTGCTATATCTACTTGGCCATTTTGAGCGACTGCTTTTGCGGCAAGAAGTGTGGCAAGTGATTTGCGAATCCCTTCGTTTTCGATCAGTTCATTAAGAGCAGTGGTATGATCTTGGATGTTTTGAGTGACGCCATCTGTCAGTCCTGGAACAAGTCTCAACCAACTTGGTAAATGAAATACTGCTTGCGCATTCTCAAAGCTACCAAACGGATTGACATGATTATCTAACGCCGGATAAACAAGTTTTTGCCCTGTCAGTTTCCAAAGTAATTTTTGCAGAATCGGATAATTGATGTAGGCATAGATTCTAAGGCCATAATTAAATGCAGATTGAGCTAATCCCCAATCTTTTTTTTGAAGCGACGCAACCGACCTTGCAAGAAGCATTGAAAGTGGTACTAAGGCAATGGTTGCTGTAAGACCTCCAAGGGCACATAGTCCTTTCATTCCATCTGCAAAATAACTGAGTGAATTTTTTAGAGGATCAGTAACATGGTGAATGACAGGTACGGTCGAAGCTATATCTAAGACCTGAGATGCCATCGAGACAAACCAAGTGCGCATATGCCATCCACTCACACCATCCAAAGCCACGCCAGCTAAAGCAGCTGCTAAAAGTCTTACGCGTTTGGGTGTGGCATATGTGTTATAAGTTTCTTTAATCCTGGACAAAACTCTTTTAAGAGCTCCTTTTTGTTCTTTTTGGGCGGCTGCTTCGGCAGCTCTAAATGCTACTTCTTTTGCTAGATTTGCCTGAAAAGCTTGTGCCCACACGGACTCACCACTTGGATCTGCTAGAAAGGTATCTCGTGGAGCTTGTGCAAGGGTTTGAAAAGCATCTCTTTGAGTAGAAGGATCTGGGACAAAAAGCTTGCACTCCTCACAAGCATCTACGTGTTGAGCTCTACAGCGAATAGCTGCATCTAGTTCTCTGGGAGAAGCCCTTTCTAGGTCTGGTGTTTCGTTTGTCACCGCTCTAACGGCATCCATTGAGGCTTGGATTTCGCGAGTGCTAGCGGCCAAAACTTGTTGCAATACGGGTTGTGCATCTAAATCTGGACTGGCTAATTGCAATAGAGCTAGATTGTGCAATTGGTGGAGCCTATAATTTTTTATGATCTCTTCGCGCGGAATATGAACTTGAGAGGTATTGCCACTTTCGTCTTGGATAGTGATCGAAAGATCCCCTGCTTTGAGTCGTGCATCAGGAGCAATGGCGACTCCATATATGTCTACCAAGGCTCGAGGCTCGGATTGTCTAGTTAAAAATTCGAGCTTTGTGATTTTTATTTTTCCGGAAAAGTTGACAGGAAAGGGTACTACAAGTGGCGCTAGGACTGAGGCTTTGTACCCACGCTTTATGAAATCAGAGACAAAAATAACACGGATGCCTTCGTTTGTGGCAAAGATCAACATGTTTTCGTCTGATAAAAAATGTGTAGCGGTGGTCGCAAGTTCAATACCAGAAATAGAGTGAACATGGACTAGCCCACTATTTGCGGTGATAAATTCGATTTCATGTGTTTCTGGATTATAAATCACTTTTGGAAGGCCAGTAAACCCAACGGCCGGGTTTTCGATAGTGGGATTGGTAAATGGGTAATCAGTGACTAAGACTCGCTTGGGAGGTTTTTGTCCGTCCTTCGGGTCGTCGTATTTTAAACGGTAGACCTTGTGACCCTGCCTGGTGAGTAAATCAGGGTCTTTGGCTATTGGGGGAGTCGCAGTTTCGCTTGCACTATTAGCAGCTACTACGAGGGGTGCGATTTTGGGGGGCAAAGTTGGGTCGGTTTCTGGTGCGCCATCTCCTTCCCCCTGAGCAGCATGGCTTCTGTTTGTCAAAATCAAAGATGTGGGCAGCCCAATCTGCAAAACCAGTATATAGACGATCAATTGTGAAAAAAATTTTACAAAAAAAGGTTTTTTAGGCACTAGTCCGTTCTCCTCTCCACACCAAGGGTGTGCTTGTATCAAACGCAACGCTATGTGTCAAACATTATTGCGTGTTTTGCAATGTTTTTTATGGGGTGAGAATATAATCCGGCATGATGTGGTTATTGTGTGAGCTTGCACAAATAGACAAAAGCAAATATAACGCGGTGAGCATAATTATGTGTATAAAATTGCAATCACTCAAAAAGCTTTTAGTTTTAATCAGTTTTTTAGTAAATGGGGTGGCCTACGCTACTCAATGTCCTGAACTTTTGGGGGCTCCTGCGGTTGCAGCACCAATCGCAGCAAGAACCGTAGTCGTTGTCAATGCTGTTTCTTCTACTAGTAGAAGTGTTGTAGAAGGAATTAGGCGAAGAGGATTTATACCCATTCATATCCTAAGCGACCAAGGACTTCTTCGGCACTACCCTGACAATTCTGAATTGTTTGATCAAAACTTACAGTTTCGAGATCGTGAGGATTTAAATCGACAATTAACAGCCCTTAATCCTATGGCCATTATTCCTGGTTCTGAAACAGGCGTACCGCTGGCAGAGCAACTGGCTCAAAGCCTTGGGCTTCGCACCAATGCTCCAGAGTCAAACTCAGCTCGGATTGATAAACATCGCATGCAAGAAGCTCTGAGAAAAGATGGCTTAAGCTATATTCAGCAAATTAAGACAGCTGACGATTCTCAAGCAATAGAGTGGGTTAAAAGAGAAAATCATGGCAAATTTCCTGTGGTCGTAAAGCCATTAGCTAGTTCTGGAACAGAGGGCTTTGTTCTTTGTGAGAATGAGCAAGATGTAAGAGTAGCTTTTAAAGCTCTAGGGACTACCGCAAGAAATGGAAAGGTTCTCGAAGAGCTTCTTGTTCAAGAGTTTTTAGAGGGAACTGAATACGCATTTAATGTCGTAGTCCGCGATGGAGAGTTTTTAGTCACTGATATTTGGGAGTACATAAAAAAAACAGTCCATAAATCTGGGGGTGGGCAGTCGCGCATTTATGACTATAACAAACTCTTAGATTTTAAAGGGGACTTACAAGACACACTTTTAGCTTATGTAAAAGAAGTCATTAGAGTCCTTGGAATCGAAAACGGAGCTGCCCATTTTGAAATCATAATAACTAACCGAGGACCTGTTTTGGTAGAGGTGGGTGCTCGTCTCATGGGAGGCAGTAATTATATTTTAGTAGAAAAAGCGGTTGCTGTCAGTCCTGTTGAACTCTTTTTAGATGCTTATTTGGAGCCAGACCGCCTAACGGAAAGATTAAGGCAAGGCCCTCTTTCTTTAGTAGGAAGCCTCCATGCACGAACTGTGAAACTTATTTCGCCTGTCTCTGGAAAGTTGAAGCCCGGTGTTATGGAAAAATTAGAAGGAATGCTTCGTGCTCACCCGTGTGCTGTAGCGACTAATATAGGAAAGCTAAAAGCGGGAGGGAAGGTTTCTAAGACAATAGACCTCTCCACTTCGCCTGGCGAAGTGCTCCTTTTGTCTGGCAATCCTAACGAGATCGAAACAGCTTATCGGGCTATTCGCCAACTCGAAGCAGAAGGCCTTTATCAGGTGGAATAGCCCCTCTCATAAAAATTAGCCACCCAAACTATTTGACTTGCTGCACAAAACATTATATAAAGACCTCGTTTTAGTGTGTGGGAAATATTCAATGATTACACATAAAAAGTTTATTTATTATTTAGGGTTGGCATTTATTTCCCTGGGGTTTGCCCTACCACAATATGCTTGGTGTGAGAACAGATGTGAACCTCTCCTCGAGTTAGAAGCAGGGGTTCAAGCAAAAGTGGCGGGGGCTTTAAAAGCTCAGTCATTGACCCAGCCAGAAATCATTGATCGTCTCAACCTCCAGTACGCGAAACACATCTTAGAATCAAGTAAAGTGTTGGCGAAAGAACGTGTTTTGACGCTTGCCGCGAGTTGGAAAGCTGCATTGCAAAAACTCGGCAGTTTAGGTGTGGTATCGTTAGAGTTTAGATTTAGTGCCGCTGGTGGGGTCATTACCAATGAAAACCTTCTCGAGATGGGTGATAAGGATCATCGCGCTATTGCAGAGGTAGCTAATAAATTTTTTAATCAAATCATTTACAAACAGCAAAGTGAGACGATTCAAAAAATACAAGAATTAGTAGAAGGCACTAAAAATGCAAAAGAAATGGACAATGCTCAGCTCCGTGCTGTCCTAGAGCAAATCAGCGCATTAGTGCGTAATTTTGCAGAATATTTACAAAATAATTTTACTCTGGAGCTACCAGCCGACTTAACGGAACAATATGCTACTCTATGTCTAAAAAATCCTTTAGACAAGATACTCGATACTAAGAGAACCTACGATAATGCAACATTGACAATGGGCAAGATCAATAGCAGAGCAAAGAATGCGGCTACAGAGGCAAATCAAAGGGCACAGGCAGTCAAAAAGCAGAAGGAAGCAGAACCTGAAGTAAAAAAACCAAAAGATTTTATTACTGAAGAGGAAGCGCGTATAATGGAGGCAGCAAATCTAGCTTCTCTGGAAGCTAGACAGTTTTTAGAATCAGATGGTGTAAAAAAACTACTGTCATTACATGCTGCTCTTGAGGCTATAAAAGAAGCCCAAGAGTATTTTGGTAATATTTTGAATAACCCAACTCCTGTAGGGGCAAAATTAAACGAATCTACCGGTCGGGTGGAGATTCATTTTCCAGAGCTGTGCGCCACGGTGAGTTATATTCCAGAAATTGGCACTGCAATCTTACATTCAGACCAGGGACTTTTTCCCAATCCAAATGGACCCGTTGTCATTTTAGCCCATGGAGATGGGAGTGATAAATCCAATTCAGCATCTTGGGCGGCTTCGATTGCAAAATTTGTAGCCAGTGGACTCAATCCCATTGCCTTTGACTTTCCATTTGCAGGTATGGGACCGAAGATTGAGGGAGTCCACGAAGTAGCAGTATTTATGGAGCTCGCCTTTGATTGGATTAAAAAACAGAGAGAAGCTTCGACACTCCCTGTGATCTTTATTGGCAGAAGCTCAGGTGGTCCTAAGGGACTAGCCCACGCCATGCTTTCGGGTGGCCAAAATAATTTCATAGACCTCTACTTTTTTATCTCTTTTTCAAATCCCAATACGATAGACAAGCAAATGAAGCATGTGCGCGCTCAAGCAGAGCGTGGTGAGATCACGCTAGATGAGGAAGCTCTCAAATACGTATACGCTTTAGAAAAAAGACTAAAGGAGCAACTAGAAGCAGAAAAAACAAGAGATCCAAAAAAATTTGATGGTTTTGGAAGTAATATTGTCTGTGTGCAAGGTGATGCTGACGAGGACGGAGGATTAAAGGACGCAGTGCCAGAACTTGTTACTTTTCTGGAGGCCTATGCGCCTAAAGCACTTGTTTATCCATTATTGAATCCTCTTTTTAATTACCCTTCTCTTCCTTCAAATGTAGCAACCAGCGAAGACAAGGTAGAAGCCTCTCATTTTGCGATTTCAGCTAAAAATAATATGACGCCCGAAGAGGGAAAGAGATTGCTTCCAGGTGTTCCTGCTTGTGATCTCCCCGCTTTACAAAACCAGTATTTCGAAATCATGGCACTTCTTTACGGCACCTTGGATCGTCTCATTGAGCAAGGAAACGAAAAATTAGGAGCGTCCCGGAAACAACTCTGTGGAGATAAAACCTACCTCGAGTGGTTTGCGAACAACTCTAGAAACAATCCTGAGAGGCAGGAAGACTTAATGAAAGGCATTGAACGTGAATTTCCCAGCAGAACACTCCGAGGTCGATTGGCTAGAGTGATGGAGTTTTTGAAAAAGTAGGCCTAAGTTGACAATTATACACCCTTAATGGTAGTTAGCCGCACTGCATGTTTTTTAAAAAACTTTATCGTTTCTTCCTTATATCTATCCAGGTTCTGGAAAGGCAGTTGCTTTTCTTTTATATTTTAGCGACTGCGTTTTTTTATTTTCCCTTGTGTCAAGCAGACCCAGGAACTGGATTTCATCTTGCTGTTCAAGCACCTGTAACCAGAGAAAAGCTCGGTGGAGCCTATGTTGTTGTAGATGCTGGGACCTATGAGGACGTGAGAGAAATAGCGGATAAATTACAGAGCTTACAAAGTCCCAATGGAAAGGGGATCAGTCCGAGCCCTAATGAGCCAGTAGAGGTCGTGATCGTTGTCCCTAAAGGGGTACCAGATCAGTACGCGGAAGTTTTCAGGAGAGAAGTTGAAAGAAAATTACGTGAACGCTATCCTCAAGCCACGTTTACAACTCAGTTTTCCTACATTGATACAGAAGTAGAAGAGGATGTGATTGAACGCGCCATTGAGACTTTGAATGGCGCTCCAAAGCTCGAGTTTCCAGCAGTAGAACAAGAAAGAGCAGCTCTCCTGGCCGTGCTTGATGAGACTCAAACTGACTTAAGAACTTGGAGAGACTCTTGGTATGGCAAAGGAATCGAGTGGCTAAGCAAAATCAATCCTCTCAAGCGAAACCTTGCAGCTTTTGTTGTAGGTGGTTTAAAGGGAGCTCTCACTTGTAAAGTGACTATTACCAAATATGGACTCAATAGTTCAAGTTGGATTATTGGGCTTCTCAATGGAATGGTCACAGCAGCTTTCGGATGGTATGCAACTGAGTTTTCTCGCTGGCGTATTAATCACAAAGTGCCATTGACAGAAAAATACCCTCGGTTAAACGCGCTTATTGAATATTATAATAACAACAAATTTGTGAAATCAATGTCCGTTAACTTTGTCCGTGCATACCTGATTGATTTTTTTTCACTTTTGTCAGCTCATTTGACTGGGCAAAAAAATAAAAAGGGAGAACTCATAGAAAGCCCAGTCTCATTGAAATTTTTTAGCAGTTCGAGTGGGTTAACAGTCGTAGAGATGCTTTCGGATGCTGCAATGGATATAGCATTGGAGACTTTAACTCAGAAAGGTTACTTAAATTATTCAAGCCGTTCTTATATTCTTTGGGCTTTGAGTTTTCTAGGTACATGGTGGCACGCTCATTATCGGACAGGCGACATCGCGTCAGCCATTGTTATTTTATCGATCAGTACTGCAATCAATGCTACTTTTTATTCTTATAGCAAGAGCCTATCGCCCAATCCAAAAAGGATAGTAGTCATTTCAGATCTGATTTCACGGAACAGTGTTGATATGGGGCATGTTAGAAATATGCTTAATTTGCAATCAGCATGGAATATCAACCCGACAGAGGAGTCTTTGACAGAACTACAAAATGTCAGGATCACACCTCAAGCTGTATCAAAACTCTTAAACCTAGGAGATGCGCCCCATGAGATTGTTAAAGAAATCACTGCAGCCATTATCAGTGGGATGTCTCCTACAAATGCGTGCATGAAGGCTCTAGAGCGTGAAAAAATTTAGCTTATAAGTACTAGTTTATTCCAATACCCCCATAGGCCCCTTGTAAATATGGCTATTTTTTAGTATACTGCAATGTAGACGCGTCTATTTTATAGTGCACTGAAAAAGAGGTACGCCGCGACTCGCTATTTGTTTTCTTCTATTCTCAAAGATCTTCAGAAAAAAATGGTTTTTATTGGAGGGCCGAGGCAGTGTGGAAAGACCACATTAGCAAATTCCATTTTAAAAAATTTCCCTTACGAAAAAAATCGAAAAGGCACTTACTTTGATTGGGATTTTGATGAAGATAGAAAAAAAATATTAAATCGCCTCTGGGGACGCGAAGACGAGCTTACCATTATTGGCGCCTCCATCCCTTTACGCTTTCGGAGTTGCCAGATGGGATTTCTGCTTCAGAAGCTCTGAGTCGTTTGATGGCGGTAGGAGGTTTTCCGGAGCCTTTTTTAGATGGTTCTGAAATAGAGGCGCGTAGGTGGAGAAGAGAGCGGTATGAGAAAGTCCTCAAAGATGATGTCAGAGATTTGGAACCTTTAAGAGATATTCAGACTCTGTCTCTTTTTGTAGATATGCTCAGGCATCGGGTGGGGGGACCTGGGCCGCGGTCCATCTGGAGTAGTTTATATTTCAGATACTTTTTTTAAAATGGAACGCTCCATTGGATAAAATCCGTACTCACCTGCTCAAGCAGCCTAAGCGTTAAGTCTCTTTGAGTCTTGAGTAACCAGCCCTCAGATCATCCTCTTGAGCAATTTTATCGACAGGATGTCTTTGTATTTATTGATATTCAAAAATTCTTCCATGAATTTTTCCATCCGCTCAGGATCAGGTGCTGACCAGTTAAGACGTTCTACTCGTTCCCTGCGAAAAGCTTGAACTAATGCGCCTGATTCGTCCTTCAAGATAAGGACGTTGTTGCTATCAAACGAATGGCTTCGCGCATCTAAGTTAAATGACCCCACAGCAAGAATCTCATTATCCACTGCCATGGTTTTTGTATGGAGAGAGCCCTGCTTAGGATCTAATTCAAAAATCTGGACCCCAGCCTGACGGAGGGCTTCGTAGTTGCTATAAGCCATGCGATTGACAATTTTGAGATCGGTTGTCATTGGAGAATTAGTATAGATCCGGACCTTTACGTTGCGCTTGGGCGAAGTTGCAGCCAAAAGCTCTTCATAAATCCGAGTGAGCGCTCCATCCCCGGTCTCAGGGTCCACATAGAAATAAGCAGTGACGATATCAATTTGTTTTTTTGCAGAGTGGATGAGATCCGCATAGGCTTTTGTAATGGATTTGTTTTCAGGCTGAGTAAAACCTGTGTTTTCGACCAATATGCCTGGAAGTACCTTTTCTTTTTCGACTCGAAAGACTTTCTCAGACAGCCCCAGTTCAGAAAAATCCTTTGCTAGGAGAACCTTCTTCTCTAAATCCATTTCTGTCATCGGCTGAGGGAGAATAGAATCTTGATTGTCAAATCTTTCATCTACATAAGCTTGATCAACTGGTACCGAAAGCGGACTTGACCAAAGCCGATCAAAAGCCTGTTGCTGTGTATTTCCAGCGATTTCAATACCGGATACATCAGTGTCTTGGAACGCGTAATCTCTCTTTTCCAAGAGTGGATTATTTATCAAGAGTGGATCATCGACATCTACATGGTATTCGTCACTGATATTGCGGCCCCCCATGACAAATTTTTGCCTATCTATCACCATTAATTTGTGATGAGTTCGCATTAGAAAAGTTTTGACCTCCTTCTCTAAGTCAGGATCAGCCATCTCCTTAAAAATTTTTACCATTATGGCAAAGATGTCACCTAAGTCCCAATGGCCCGTCTTTTCATGCCCACTGATGAGATGGGCGACATGAGTATCCTTAAAAGCCAAAGCTAACATTTCCTTGTTTTGAAAAATCAGCCCGAGAATAAAAGCTTTTGGGTTAATTTTTAGGTGATTGAGTTGTCTGATCAGCTCCTCGCTTGGAGGCCGAAACCGCTTCACTTCGATATTGGGATCGGCATTTAACATGAGTAGGGCTGACACTTGAAGCTGGCTCATAAAGTAATCAACTAAAATCCGGATTCGGACTGGAGGATTCTTAGATTTATTCAAAAGGTCTTTAAAAATCAGTGTAGAGGTCGGGTCATCTTCAATGATAAAATAAGAAAGGTCGATTTGTTTCTCAGCTCCCTGGATTAAACTGCGCTTCATTCGGAGAGCATCCGAATTGCGATTCATGAGGGTGATGTCAGCAAACTTGCCAGTCAACTCAGAATCAAAATCGCTGGACAAACTGACGGTCGGATGCAGACCAATGAAACCAAAAATCCCAAAAAGCGAACCAAAAAACAAAAACGAAGCTAAGCAGGGAAAAGTGGATTTTTTCATAAATCCTCCAATCAAAATGCAAACTCTTAATACTCACTATAACTTATCGCGTCAAGCCTAAAGCCTGTTATCTCCTGTTATCTTTGTCACAATTTAACTTTAATAGTCGTATAAATAGGTATGCAGTTCCAAACTCTTTTAATAATTCTTTTAGTTTTTTTAACGCCAAAAGCTCAGGCTCAAGACCTCATGCCTCTTTCCCTCTTCTTAAACAAGGTCAGGGAGCAAAATCTTGATCTCAAAATAGAGTCTGCAAAATCAGAGGCTTCGAGTGCTAAATCCATTGGTTTAGCAATCCCCCCCCCGATGCTCGGAGTCAGTCAGATGAGAGAAGACTCTGGCAACAAAGCCATAGGTTTCGAAATAAGTCAGACGCTCCCCTTTCCCACTAAGCTTACAGGAGATTATTCGGCGAGAGCGCTGGCTTCAAAATCTCAGAATGAATCTCAATTGGCCCGTAAAAATGAAATTTTAGCTGAAGCCAAGTTTCATTATATTTCTCTCTGGAGCGCACAGCAAAGGCTTGTTTTTCTCTTAGAAAAAAAGAGCCTTCTCGAAAGTCATATTAAACTCTCTCGCTCAGGTGCACGCTCAGATAGCTTTGCAAGCCTCCACGTTTTGAAATCTGAATCTGACTTAGATCTTTTAGAAAACGAAATCCTCACAGAAGAACAACAGATCCAAGAAAAACAAAGCGAAGCGGCTGTTTTGATGAGCCAGGATCCAACAAATTTTCAGATCACGACCGAAGAACCTCCCCTCTCTCCACCCCCTAAAAATAATTCTATTGAGCATTCTCATCAGATCGAGAGGGTGAAATGGAGTCTAGAAAGTTTGAGATCTAAAGAGTCTGTGGCAAAGTCGTTTTGGTTTCCTGATCTCAGTTTTCGCTACAAACAAATAGGAGCTTCTAGCCTGGCGTCTCGCTACAATGAGGTCATGGTTGGTATAACGCTCCCATTTGTTTTTTTCTGGGGACCCCATTCTGAATCTAATACGGCCAGTGCAGAAAGAGCGCAGGCAGAATTTGAATTAGAAAAACAAAGGCTCAGCATTCGTGCAAAAAAAACAATTGCCTTGAGTAAAATAGAATCCCTCAAAAAACAAATGGAGACATTGAATCAAAAACTGATTCCACGAGCTGAAAAACGCATGAAGCTTATCCACAATCTTGCGCCCCGAGACATGGAAACTTTGCAGAACCACCTTGAAACAGTAGAGGCTCTCCCAGATTTAAAATTAAAGGTATTAGAACTTCGTTTAGAATACGAACAAACTGTGTCTTTTTTAGAGAGGAGCTCCCCATGAATAAAAAATGGATTGCGATTGTTATTGCACTTGCTGTAATCAGTTTTTGGGTCATTCAAGAAGGGCAAAAATGGCTCGAAAAATCAGACCCAAAAGACAAGACTTCTGTCTCAAAGGTGGAGGGTTCATCTTATTGGACCTGTCCCATGCACCCTCAAATTCATTCGGCTCACCCTGGCGAATGCCCCATTTGCCATATGAAACTCGTTCAGGTCAAAGAACAAGTTCAAGAGAAAAAAATCCCTGAAGAGAAAAGAACCTCGGTGCAAACCACCTCTCAACAACTCGAACTCTTAGGGATACAAAAACAAGAGGTCGAAAAAATGACACTCTTAGTACGGATCCCCATTTCTGGGCGTGTGCTGTCCTCGTCTTCTGTGGCATTTCAGGTGTACGAAAAAGATTTAAGATATATTCACCGCGGACTGAATTTTAAAGGCCAAGGGAGTATTTATTCTGAAGAAGAAATTTCTGGTGTGGTCACTTCTATAGATTCAATTGTGGACCCCACAAGTCGCACAGTGCGTGTGGTTGGATCTATTCGCAAAGGCCCACATGGTTTAATTGCAGAAACAAGTTTTCGTGGAGAAATCGAAATCGAACTGAAAGACAAAATAGCCATTTCCGCAAGCTCTGTTTTGCATACCGGTCAGGGAGATCTTGTGTACATCCTCGAAGGAAAAAATCTATTTGCTCCAAAAAAAGTCCAATTAGGTTTAAAGACTGAAAGCTTTTACGAAGTCATCTCAGGTTTAAATGCAGGGGACATCATCAGCTCAGGTCCTAATTTTTTAATGGATTCAGAGGCAAAGATCAGGGGAGCCAATAATTAAACTATATGATTAAAAAAATTATTGAATTCTCTGCATACAACCGTTTTTTTGTTCTGTTCCTCACTCTTGTGCTTGTTCTGGGTGGCATCTACTCACTCAAAAAAATTCCACTCGACGCCATTCCAGACCTCTCTGATACTCAAGTCATCATTTATTCTCGTTGGGATCGCTCACCTGACATTTTAGAAAATCAAGTGACCTATCCGATTGTATCCTCAATGCTTGGAGCGCCGAAAGTAAAATCTGTACGAGGATTTTCGGATTATGGATTTTCGTACGTCTACGTGATTTTCGAAGACGGAACGGATCTCTATTGGGCCAGAAGTCGTGTGTTAGAAAGTCTTAATCGTATTTCCTCGCAACTCCCAGGTGGAGTCAAAACTGAAATTGGGCCAGATGCAACCAGTGTGGGTTGGGTCTATCAATATGCTCTCCGAGATGAGTCGGGGCGTTTTAATTCTGCTGATTTAAGATCCATGCAAGATTGGCTGATTCGGTTTCAACTTCAGTCAGTCCCAGGTGTTGCAGAAGTGGCCGCTGTGGGCGGATTTATAAAGCAGTATCAAGTCAAGGTGGATCCTACAAAACTAGCTCTTTTTCAGGTCACTCTCAATCAAGTCCTAGAAGCAGTTAAAAATTCGAATCAAGAAAGCGGAGGCCGAACCATCGAGTTTTCTGGAACTGAGGCCATGGTTAGAAGCCGCGGGTTGGTGGACAAGGTCGAGGATATAGAAGATGCCGTCGTAGACTACAATCCTAAGAGCCGAGCCCCTATTCTTGTCAAGCAAGTGGCCACTGTTTCTATCGGTCCTGAGATGCGCCGTGGGATCACGGACTTTAGTGGCTTAGGAGATACGGTCGGTGGGATTATCGTCATGAGGCAAGGCGAAGACGCCCCTGCTGTTATTTCACACGTAAAAGATAAAATAAAAGACCTGCAAAAAACTCTCCCAGAAGGTGTAAAAATAATCTCCGTTTACGACCGTTCTGACTTAATTAAGCGAGCCATCGAAACTCTAAAATCTACACTCTTCGAGGAGCTTATTATTGTCAGTCTTATCATTTTGCTTTTTCTCTGGCATATCCCATCCGCCATTGTTCCGATTATTACAATCCCTGTAGCGGTACTCTTAGCTTTTATTCCACTTTATCTGATTGGCCAAACTTCTAATATTATGTCGCTTGCAGGAATTGCCATCTCAATTGGAGTCCTTGTTGATGGAGCTATTGTAGAAGTCGAAAACGCCTACCGAAAAATTCAGCTCTGGCATGCCGGTGGTCGAAAGGGGGATTTTTTTAAAGTGAGATTAGACGCTCTCAAAGAAGTAGGACCCTCCGTGTTTTTTTCTCTACTCGTGATTGCGGTGGCTTTTATTCCGATTTTTACTTTGGTGGATCAAGAAGGCAGGCTCTTTAGGCCGCTGGCGCTTTCTAAAAATTTTGCAATGGCCATTGCAGCTCTCCTGGCTATTACACTGGATCCTGCGATGCGAATGCTCTTTGCGCGAGCGGACAAATTTAGCACTTCAAAAAAGTGGCTCAATGAAATAGGGAACAGACTTTTAGTGGGGACTTATTACGCCGAGAGCAAACATCCAATCACTCGAAGGCTTTTTAAAATCTACGAACCTACCCTAGCATGGGTTCTCAAACACAAAAAACACACTCTCGGGTTCGCGGCCATCGGCATGGCCTCTATTATTCCCGGCTTTATGATGCTGGGATCTGAATTTATGCCCACTCTTCATGAGGGAAGCCTGCTTTACATGCCCACGGCGCTGCCTGGAATATCCGTAAGCGAAGCGCAGAGAGTTTTGACGTTACAAGACAAAATCCTAAAATCATTTCCGGAGGTGGATACGGTTTTTGGAAAGGCGGGACGAGCTGAGACTTCGACAGACACGGCGCCACTGAGCATGATAGAAACCACGATTTCTCTCAAACCAAAATCGCTGTGGAGAAAAAACATGAGCGAAGAAAAGCTCATCGAAGAAATGAATGAAAAACTCGGTTTTCTTGGAATGCCCAACATCTGGACAATGCCCATCAAAAACCGCATCGACATGCTCTCGACGGGTATCAGAAGTCCTATTGGAATTAAAATTTTTGGGCCGAATCTTAAGACAATTCAGTCCCTTGGAGAAAACATCGAAAAAGAACTAAAAACCTTAGACGGTACAAGGACCGTCATCGCAGAGCGAATTGCAAGCGGCTATTTTTTGGACATTGATTTTGACCGCGAAAAACTGAAATCTTTTGGACTCTCACTCAAAAATGCGCAAGATCAGGCCATGACAGGCATCGGTGGAGAAAATGTTTCTCAGATCTTAGCCACTCGCGAACGTTATCCCATTCAGGTGCGAGTGGCTCCTGCTTTTAGACAAGATAGAGAAAGCATTAATCGTATTCTGATTACAAGCCCCACGGGGGCTCAAATTCCGCTCAGTTCCATTGCGAAAGTGCGATTTAACGAAGGACCCAGCATGATCCGTGATGAAAATGCTTCCCTTGTGGGCTATGTCTACGTTGATATTGATCCGAGCCTTATAGATATTGGCTCTTATGTCGAAAAAGCGAAATTGCATCTTAAAAATAAAATTCGGATCCCCGAAGGCTATCTCATAGCGTGGAGCGGGCAATTCGAAAATATGGCGCGGGTCAAAGAACGACTCAAGGTGGTTATACCGCTCACTCTTCTGTTGATTATTTTCCTTCTCTATTTCAATACAAGGTCGTGGGTAAAAACAGGAATTGTTCTCCTGGCTGTTCCCTTTTCTTTGATCGGAGCGGTCTGGCTACTAGTTGCGCTGGGTTACAATCTTTCGATTGCGGCTTGGGTTGGGATGATCGCGCTGCTTGGATTAGACGCTGAGACGGGTGTTTTTATGCTCATGTATTTGGATCTCGCCTATGGTGATCGTGTGAAAAAAGGAGAGATGAACTCTCTTTTGGATCTCAAAAACGCAGTGATCGAGGGTGCCGTACACAGAGTGCGACCAAAACTGATGACCGTTGCCGCTCTTTTTATGGGGCTTTTGCCCATCTTGTGGTCTACCGGAGCTGGGGCAGATGTGATGAAGAGAATTGCAGCTCCAATGATCGGCGGACTCTTTACTTCGTTTCTGTTGGAACTTTTAATTTATCCAGTGGTGTTTTACCTGTGGAAACAGAAAACTTGGATTTACTTGAAGTAAGGCCCAAGCAGCGTTAGAAGAAAGTCATGGGTGCACAATGGAAACAGGCAGGCCGAGTCGAAAACTCCTCTAAACGCGGGGCTCTGATCAGTAAGCTGGTCAAAGAAATCATGGTTGCTGCAAAAAGTGGAGATCCCTCTCCAGATAATAACCATCGTCTTCGTGCTGCTGTTGAGGCCGCACGAAAAGCTTCGGTCCCCAGGGACACCATCGAAAGAGCAATCAAAAAAGGTTCGGGTCAGTTAGAGGGTCAGGTCAGTTATGAGAAAATAACGTACGAAGGCTTTGCGCCATTTCAGGTACCTGTCATTGTAGAGTGCTTAACAGACAACAAGAACCGTACTGCTGCAGATATCCGATCACTGTTCAAAAAGGCTCAGTTGGGCTCCATTGGGAGTGTGACTTGGATGTTTGACCGATATGGAATCGTAGAGGCCACTCACACAGGCACGAACATGGATATCGAAGGAGTTGCCATCGAGGCAGGAGCTCAGAATGTAGAATCACTGGAAACTGTAGACGTGCCCGCAGGTCAGGTCGGAGCCCGTTTTTTCTGTGACCCCAAGGACTTGGATTCTGTCAGCAAGTGGCTAAACGATTCAGCGTGGACCATCACTCTCTCTGAACTCAGCTTTGTCGCAAAAAATTACCTTCATTTGCCTTTCGATCAGAAAAATGAGGTGATGGCGTTTCTCAATGATGTGGACAATCACGATGATGTGCATCGGGTCTTTGCTGCAATCAAAGGCTAAATCCCATACCCCACTCCCAAGGAAATCGTAGTGGAATTGATAGATATCCCCTGAATCAAAAGCTTAATATTAGAGATATCAAAGAGCGCAATGATGGGATGATTATTTTTTTGGAGATAGGTATAGGATACTCCGAATGCAATTTCTCGGTCCGAAAGACTTCGGATTTTTAATTTCCCTGAAACAGGAGAGTATTTGAGATAAGTTGAAATTGAACTCCCGTTGTTTAATATCCTGCGTAGAGTTGGAAAAATTTGAGGACCCATCATGTTTTTAAATCCAAACTGGCTCGAGGTCACAAAACTGGTGACATAATAAACCCCACCTAAGAGGCTTAGCTTCCAGGGTTCTTGGAGCCAGGGTAAAATATATCCAAATCTGGCGTTTACCCCCAAAAACCGTGCTGTGATACTGGGAGTTCTACTCAATGGGAATAAAGTGAAAAACACGCTGGCACCCACATCCCAGCGCTTAGAAAATACAGATCGTAAATATTGTATTTTTCCTGTCACTGCAATCTCAGAATAGTCGGAGACTCCTGTTTCTGTGTAAGCAATACTGGAAAACTGGAGTGCTGGGACAATTGCGACTTGGCTAGGGAAGTCGCTATTAATTTCTTCCTTTTCTATTCCTATTGTCATCACTTGGACTTGTACAATTTGTCTCTCGACTTCGCCTAAGGGTCCAATTGCTGTCAGTTCGATCGGAGTAATTTTTTTAGTGACTGGGATTTCCATCGTAAACTCACCCTTTTCAGAAAGCGTCGTAGGCTCCGCATCTCTTATCAAATTCCAATCTTCGTTGGCATAGTTTCCCTTCAAAATGACACTGATTTTAGTCTTATTTTCGACTTCGATGGTTTTAACCAAAGGTTCTTCGGACACCCATTGTAAGTTTGTAATTTTTTCGTTCGACTCTGGAATGACCAACTTGGCTTTGAGCTCATAGGCAAAGGAGGATTGAGAAAAAAGGAGGGTGATTAAAATAAAGTTTATTTTTTTCATAATCTATGGTTTCGGCCTAATGATTACTCGGGAGTTGCTTGTATCTACAATAAAAAGAATGTTCCCTGTGATGAAAACTTGTTCGGGTCTGGAAAGGTTATCTGTTCCAATTGCAGCGATTTTACTGGTTAAATTGAGTTGACCTAAAACAGAATTAGCAGCTGTTGTGCTTACTGTTGGGATAGAATTCCAAATAAGAACCCTGTTGTTGGTTTCCTCAGCGACAAACAAGCTCGTTCCATCACTAAAAACACCGCCTGGGCTATCCATTGTACTTGCACTGACCCCTTGGGTTCTCGTCGTAAAGTTAGTTTGACCCAGTACAAGATCAGCAGCTTGCCCAGTGCTGAGGCTGAGAGTATTCCAAATGAGCACTCGGTGATTAACGGTATCAGCAACATAGAGATGGGAGGTATCTGCAAAGATTCCCTGTGGAAAATTAAGTTTTTGTGATGTTGTCGCATTTGAAAAAGAGGTAAAATTAGGTTGCCCAATAACGACATTTGCAGCAGCTGCATTTGTACTAGGCAACGCGTTCCAAATCAAAACTCGACTGTTAGAGGTATCCGACACATAGAGAGAACTTCCACCGATTGCAATAGACGCAGGGAAACTCAGAGTTCCTGCACCAATTCCACCATTGTTGGGTGTACTTGCTACCAAGCTTGGTTGTCCCAGAGCAAAGCTGGCTGCCTGTTGAGTAGTGGTGGGAAAAGCTGGCCATCCCAGCACACGTGAGTTGCTGTTATCCACAATAAAAAGTCGTGTTCCATCGCTGACCAATCCCTGAGGTGAGGACAAACTTTTGTCACTCACTCCTCCATTGCTTGCAGTCACAGAAGTAAAATCAGGCTGCCCGAGTACAAGATCTGCACTTTGAGCATTTGAGGTGGGAATGGAGTTCCAAATTAAAACCCGATTATTTGAGGTGTCAGATACAACAACACGTGTGCCATCACTCCATACTGCTTGGGGATTAGAGAGGGTTTTAGCTGTTACACGTTGGCCACTGTTTATATTATTGGTTGTAAATAAAGATTGCCCAATCACGAGATCTGCAGCTTGGCCGTTGGTGGGGCTTAGAGTATTCCAAATGAGCACTCGGTTGTTGGTATTGTCTGCGACAAAAATCTTACTTGTTCCATCCGAACAGGGAGCCAAGTCGGCCAAAGCTCCATTGAGAGTTTTATTGCTGATTCCACCATTGTTAGCAGTATTAGAGGTGAAATTAAGTTGTCCTAAAACCCTGTCGGCCAAGACACCATCTGCAAATGGAAAATTATCCCAAATCAATACCCTGTTATTGGAATCATCACCCACATATACCTTTGTGGTGTCAGCACAAACATGGGATGGAAAATTCAAGGTAGCTGCTGATATTCCTCCATTATTAGCAGTGCTGGATGTCATATTGGGTTGCCCTAAAACATTGGTGGCAGGTTTTTGATTTGCATCGATGGCGACATACCAGGCCAGAACTCGGCTATTGCTTTCATCTGCCACAAAAAGAGCACTGGCATCAACAGCTAGCCCCACAGGAAAATTTAGGGTTCCTGCGCCAATTCCTCCATTGTTAGCAGTGCTCGAAGTGAAATTAGGTTGCCCTAAAACAAAATTGGCAGCTGCTTGAGAGGCCGCTGGAATAGCAATCCAATCGAGAACTCTGTGATTGCCAGTATCTGCAACAAAGAGCCTGGTCCCGTCTGTGGCAATTCCTTCGGGGGTGTTTAGAGTAGCTGCACCGATACCCCCATTATTAACAGTATTAGAAGTAAAATTAGGTTGTCCCAAAACAATATTTGCAGCTGCTTGATTGCTTGTGGGAAATGGATTCCAAATGAGTACTCTATTATTGTTTCGATCTGCCACCATGAGTATGGTTCCGGTACAGGCAATCATTGTGGGGTGAGATAAGCTTCCAGCGGATGGGGTGCCCTGAGCTCCAGCGGTATTATTGGCAACATTGGCATTGCGGTCGGGTTGGCCTAAAACGACATCAGGCAGAGTTTCGGCAGCTGTGGGGACCTGATTGTAAATTAAAACTCGGTTATTAGATGCATCTGCAATGAGAAGTTTTGATGAGCCACATCTTATTACAAAATGAGGGGAATTAAGCCCTTTTTGGAGGCCTTCTTGTGTTGTAAAATCAGGTTGGCCTAAAACAATAGCACCAGAGATTGAGGGGATGGGCGTTGGTGTTGCATTAGCAGCGGGATCATCTATGTTCCTAGCCAAACGGGGTTCACATCCCAAGATGAAACCTGCAAACAATAGAATGACTGGAATAAGATCAGAAACCTTCATTTTTAAGGAACCCCCCTCGGTTACTACACCTAGAAAGCTTACACTCACTGAGCGTCAAAAAAAACCTTTTTCATCATTATGAAGGTAATCCCTCAGTGGATTGTGGGAGTAGGAGGGGGATTGGTGACAAAACGCACTTCCGGCGCAGGCAGTAGCGCTCCACTGCTTTTTTTGATTGTCTGATTTACAGAGCCCGCCCCTTAATAGGACATGGATCTAGGCGAGCAGGGCTGCGGGCTCCATCATGTCAGTCGGTTTCGTCATAATTTAGAACGAGAACTGTGCCGTCAACGGCGAACACCTTGATTGTCGCCTTGGTGCAGTATTCGCTATCGCCAGTACTGGTGTCCCATTCCGAATAGATAATTGCACGGATCAATCTTTTTTTTGCGAGCCCACCCAAACGGGCAGACGTGCTTGCGTCGTCCCACGACGTGCGTATCTCTTGAATTCCACTTTTGATACCAGAGAAAACACCGTATTTGCAGTCGGATTCATCAGAGTTCATTTCCCATCGTAGTTTCCTGAGTTCTTTTTTCGTGGAAAATTTTTTGGGATCCCTCGACTCGACGGAGTGGCCACTGCCATTTCCTTCTGGAGCATCTGCGCTAATTTTTTCGAAGATTTCACGGATAGACTCCGCCCGAAGTTCCGTGGCACCCATGAACGAAAGCACGACCAAGATCAGGATCGCAAATTTTTTCATAATTTCCCCCTTACTAAATACTAGTTTGGCGTGTTTTATAACGCGTTGGCTCGCTATGTAACTCATCAAATTATGAATGTCAACAATCCCCTCGAATTGCTACAAACCTCAGGCTTCTCCAAAATCTGTACAAGACGCTGGCATCATGTTCCACCTCTTCCTGACTCATTTTTGATACTCACATTTTAATCGCGCGCTTCAGTTTATTGAAAAATAAATCAGAAATAATGATTGAAAAAACTGGGACGCAACTATAATTCCACATTCGAAGACCTGGAAAGTCCACAAGCTGGGTTTTTTAGAGCTCACCACACAGATGTACTTTGAGGGAAATGAGTACAACGCCAGGGATCTCATTTTAAAAAGATTGAGCGGCTTGGATCAGCAAAAAGTGATTGTCAAATTGCGACCTCCTGAATCACAAAGTGAATTGGTACAGACCCAGCCAAAGATTTTGGGATAAGCCTAACACCTAAGGATTGACAGCGCTTGAGAAGAGACTCTTCTTCGAAACGGCTGGTCACTAAGCAGCTTTTATCTTGCAATGAAAACTGCTCAATCAAATCTAAACCATTTTCTTTGTATCCCAAAAGTTCGTAATCCATCAAAAAAAACGAGATCGAGTCCTTGGGAATTTCCTGGACTTGACTGGGGGTGCTGAGGTGTACAAGCTCGAGCTTATTTTTATCCATTTTTTCGAATCGATCATTCCAAATATGATGGATCGAAGGGTCATCATCCAATACAACAACTTTTCCCTGAAGCGGCAAAATAAGCTCTGGCATAAACCAAAGGGGAACACTTTCTTGAAGAAGGTGAATCTTGGCACAAGTCCCAAAGTTTAATTTAGATTCGATCACAAGCTCTCCGCCCCAGCTCTCGAGAGTCATTTTAGCGTGATAAAGCCCCAACCCACTGCCCCCTTTTTTTCCATAGGTTTCTCCTCTCTTGCCTAAGCAAGCCAAAATTTCTGGCGAAATTCCCTTACCTCTGTCTTGGATGCTAATTTCAATTCTATTTTTTTGATAGGGCTTAACTTGAACAAAAATGCGAGTCTGATGGGCTGACGCCTCCACTGCATTATTGATCAAATTTGAAATCACACGCTTAAACTCTAATCCATTTATTTTCGCACAAAGTCCGTACGCTTGATCCATATTAAAATCAATTTCAAGTCCTAAACGGGACTGATATTCGATCCTTTTTTCACTGAGGATGGGATCCAAAACTGCTGCAATCAGCTGTGTTTGTGTATTTTTAGGGTTAGTTGAGCGACTCGGTGCTGCTGCGAGAGTATTAGAAATATCTCGAATACGATTGACAGCCGAATTAAAAATAAGTCGTTCGTCTTCTTTTAAGTTTTGAAAACTATGGGTCAATACTCCTAAAGCTGCAAGAGGAGATTTGATGTCGTGTGCAATTTGTTGGTTTCGTTTAATTACGGCATCTGCTACTGCCGCTTTTACTTTTGTTTCTGTCACTTCTTTTTGTAAAAGCCTAAGGCGTTCCAGTTCTTCAATCTCCATAGGTTGGTCTAAAACAAGGCCTTCCTTGAGAGGAGTTAAGATGTCTTTTTTAAAGCTTTTTTCGACCTTTAAAATAAAAACAAGGTAAACCAACAGGAGTGCTAAACTGATAAAAAAAGTTCCAAACCAGAGAAAACCATGCGAAAAAACAGGAGACAAAAGCACCATCTCATATTCCGCAAATCCTGGGATAGAGACTGAAATCTTTTTCGAAAAAATGGCGCCTTTGATTTGGGTACAGTTTATTTTCCACTCGCCCAAGGTCATGAGGATATTGTTTCGATTGCACAAATATGCAGACGAACTCCCAAATTGCCACCGGGTGGCGTCTAAGAGTGACTCTACCAACACTCTATTTTTCTGAGCCAGTCCAAGAGAGATCATCTCTGAAACCTGTTTGAGGCCTTGGGATTTATAAATTTTTTCTTCTTCGAGACTCTTGTAGATTTGAACCCCGCAAATCATCAATACGAGAACTGTCGCCAAAACCATAGGGGTGTGACTTTTTTTGAAAAACCATTGGTCTAAATTTCTTCTTTTTTGAAGGGCCACTTCTACGTCCTTATTTCAGTTCAAAAATATCCAAATGGCCTTCGTTTCTCTGAAGCGTTCGATTGGCCACTTTGATTCGGTCGTTTCTAATAATTGCTACAGATTTGCTAAATCCAATGTGGACGTAGGGCACTTCCTCTAAAATCGCGCGAGAGACTTTCTTGTAATGCTCATCCAATTTTTCTTGGCCAATGAGAGCACGGCCCTCTTCGAGAAGCTGTCCTACTTTTTCACGATAAGAGACTGGGTTTAAGATTGCTCCGTTTTTACCCAATGCATGATATAGCCCGTCAGGATCGCCGTTTACGATGCTGAAAG